>CANHVE010000137.1 GCA_947464015.1 Saprospirales bacterium
AGATGGATTTGGGAATAGATGGAATAATGCATTCCGTTTTTGGATCGAGAATACCAGTATATATGATGGTAACTATATCATATATACAGACGAGGCCGGTATAATATATTATACAGAAAAATTTAATGATATTAATCAACGTAAAATAAATTCATTAAAAAGATGGCATTTAGTAAAATAAAAACATACTATTTATTAGCGATTATATTTTTCGTAATCATTTTTACAAATGCTTGTAAAAAATATTATGTCTATAATTATCAACATGTTTTTACTGAGACTAAAAAATATATATTTATGCCAGGTTCACAATGGGTATATAAAGCTGATATTTCAAATAATTTAGATACTGTTACTTGTATAAGTTTGACAAAGGACACTTTTATTTACGATTTTATTGCATATAAAGGAGATAATAACAAAGTACTCAATGAATATTATAAAATGGATATAAAACATTCTTATGATCAAAGAATTGAAACACATTACTTTTATTTGGCATATGATAGAGTAAATGGAGGTATTTCAAAAGATAAATTTTATGGTCAATTATATTTAAATACTGATTCCAATCGTCTAGATAGACAAATTGATTCGTCTGGTTTTATAAGCATGAATGATACAAGCATATATATAAACTCAATAAATTATTTTTGCAATCATGCAATTATAATTTCAGCAGAGCAAACAGAACAGATTTATAATTATAACACAGATATATACTTCGTAAAATCTATTGGCTTAGTCAAACGATTTGACCAATACGAAGGTTGGAGTTTACTATCTTATCAAGTTTATCCAGTAAATTATTAAGTATGAAAAAATATTTATTTTTTTTAATATTAATTTTTAACTTTCAATATATATTTAGTCAATCAACTACAGTCATTTGTATCCCCAACCCACTAACTGTAAGATATAATGTACACGACGATCTGCATAAACAATACGAATATTTAGATTTAGCTCATGACATTTATGAAGATTGTCCAGATTATGATGGTTGGGTAATGGTATTTAATGACGAATTTAATGATATGGATTTAAACCGCTATAAATGGAATTATACACCCCCATATAGAGAAATTAACGATGCACACAATTATTTTACGAATTACCCATCTAACGCAAAAGAAAATTCAGGCCATCTAAGCATGTGGTTTAACACAACAAATGTATTTGAATATCCTAATGATAATATTACAACTGGACTGAAAAAAGAATACCAAGGTACAGGTGCTTTAATACAGTCTAAAATGCGATTACCAGCAGGTAAACTAGAATCAAGATATAAAATGCCAATGAATAAGCTATCATCAGGATCAATATGGCAAAATTACACTAATTGGAAGGGTTGTTATGAGGAAATTGATGGAATGGAATATTATGTAGAAAAAGAATGTAGTGATGCTCAGTATTTTCATTCTATTCGTATGAATTTATTTAGAGGTCAATGTGGAGAAAAAATACAAGATATGAGCATGCGCTTTGAATCATGTACGCCTAACATGGCTGGCGATTGGTTTTTATTAGACTATGATTGGGATAAATATCATGTAGATTGGAAATTAAATAATACTCTTACTAGAAGAGTAACTAAATGGGTAATACCTGGTGGCTTAGGCTCTCTTAATCCTTGTTTTGCAAGAACATTTGATGCTTTGATAGCTGATTTCACTAAAATGATGCCTAATCTTACTAATATGAATATTATGTTAGATAGTCATGCCTCAGATAAATGTGAAGACGAATTACCAGGTTCACCATATCCTGCAAATTTTGATATTGATTATGTTCGTTATTATGTAAAAATAAATTGTGAAGAAATTATTAATATCCATTCATGGAGAACCACTAGAGATGCTAGAATTATAGAGAATGAAGACCCTACGGTATATGCTGCTGGTATAATAAATGTGGCTGGTAGTGAAGGAGATCATATTATTGTTCATGGAAGTGGTACTTTATTTGATCAAGAAAATCAATTTTTAACTTTAATTGCAACTGATGAAATAAATTTAGAGGATGGTTTTGAAGTATTAGCTCCAGATGGCAACTTTGAAGCAAAAGCCATAGAATGTAATGCACAATATGTAATTCCATTTGATGATTTTGAAGCAGAAAATTATCAATCAGATAAAAAATCAAATGTTAATAATAGTAGTGAAAACAATTTAATTGCTAGTCAATTTAAAAATAACATTACAAGTAATGATAATCTTTTAGTAATATATCCTAATCCAGCGCAACAGAATTTTGTAATAGAAAGTTACATTGTAAATAATGAAAATGCTACTATACAATTATTTAATTCGTTAGGTGAACTAACATCAACTCTACTTAAAGGTGAAAAAATAAATGGCTATCAAAAAAAATCATATGATATTAGTAATCTGGCAAACGGTGTTTATAGTATAAAAATTCAATTTGATTCTGGTGAAAATATTATAAGTAAAATAATCATTCAAAACTAAAATATATTCAAATGAAAAAAGTAATTCTTTCCTTAGTTATTGTTATATCAGTATTATTTATATTTACTGCTTGTACTAAAAATTGTTATACTTGTTCAAATGTTTATGGGAGTTCAACACCCATGAAATTTTGTAAAGAAGACTTTGCATCAGCTGACGATTATAAACAAGCGATTAAGTTGGTTGAAGATGCTGGTGCTAGTTGTAAATAATTTTAATTTACAATTTAATGCTGTATGTGATTTTAGTATAATGCATTAAAATGCTGAAATTTAAATTATCGTTATCAAACTTTCGGATTACAAATCCGAAAGAGCATGCTTCGAACTAAAAACCTGTCTGTCAATAGGCAGGCTTTGAACTTAAAACTTTGAACTTAAATATTAGCTAAGTCTAAAAGCTGTTTTAAGCGTATTCAATTTATTTTCCGTTTCTATCCATTCTTTTTCGGCTACCGAATCGGTGGTGATACCACAACCGATATAAAAATGAATAGCTTTATTATCAATACTTGCGCAACGAAGATTCACATATAATTCAGCTTCTTTACTAGATTGATAAATACCGATATAACCTGTGTAAAAAGCACGATCATGCGATTCGTGTCGTAGTATAAAACGTTCACTCGAAGCTTTGGGCATACCACATACAGCGGGAGTTGGATGTAATAGTTCAATCAAGTCTTTCACACTTGTAGATGCTGGTAATACTCCTCTTATATCCGTTCGTATATGCGCCACATTCCCTGCTTCAACGGTATAAGGCTCAGAAATACTCAAATTATCTTGTATTAATTTTTGTAATTGCGTTTCAATATATTTGGTGACAATGCTTTGTTCTTCCCGTTCTTTACTAGGCCAAGAATAAGTAGCTGTTTCCTTTTTTAATTGTGTGCCTGCTAATGAAATAGTATGGAAATGTGCATCAGTTACTTGTAGAAGTATCTCGGGAGTAGCACCTATCCAACAAATTTCACCCGGTATATAAATCAAATAATTAAATGAATGTGCGTATAAATCGCATAAACTTAGATAAGCACTGATGATATTTCCCTTATATCTTTTCGAAAAAATTCGGGATGCCACTACCTTGGAGAATCGTCTATCTTGAATTCCCTTTTTTATTTTTTCTACTAGTAAAACAAACTCTTCTTCTGTTGCTTGAACATGTTCATCGTGTTTATGAAAAGCTGGATAGGAATCCATTTCAGGAAGTTTTAAAGCGAAATCAAGAATTTCTTGATTGCTGTAAGTACGTTTTAAATCTATAGCAAAGCCTTTATTGTTTTTATCGAAAGGCATACAAATAAAGGAATTGTCAGGCACCTCAGATAAAAAACAGGAAGTGTATTGATCTGCAATAATCAGTTGTACAACAGATTGCTCCGCTTTTTTGTATAAGACAAATGCTTTCTTATTTTTAAAACAATTTTTCGTAATTTTATCTAATGCTTCTGCGTATGTTTGAGAGAAATTCATATACCAATTATCTGTTATTTCAGTTGCCACTGTTTATCCTACTTCTTTTTTTCTTAGCTGCATGTAGCAAGCCTGAGAAAGAATATGCAGTAATCAAAGGTACTACAAATCATCATGAATGGGAAGTACCTGGACTGAAAGTTTATATTAAAAAAAATGCGTCTACATTTCCTGGATTTAATAGTGCCTTATATGATGATAGTACTGTATCGATAAGCAGTGAGCGATTTAAAGCCCCATTTGTTTTTAGGTATTTAGATCCAGGTGATTATTATTTGATGGCGAATGGTTATGATACCTTATTTGGTATGCCTGTAAAAGGAGCATTAGGGGTAAGTATTTACGACAATTATGAAATCAAAAATGTTCAATTAATCGTAAGTGAATAATCATTCTTTTAGCAAAAAAAATTAATTAAATACTATAGCTTTGTATCTAATATGAGTAAAACAGACAAATTAAAATCGTATAACCCAAGTGGAGTAGGTTCAAGCGATAGTTTATATGGCTTACCTTTTAATTTTGAAGAATCAAAAGTGATTATTCTTCCGGTGCCCTGGGATGTGACTGTATCTTATGGATATGGCACGCATGAGGCCCCTGAGCGCATATTAGAAGCATCAGCACAAGTTGATTTATATGATTTTGACAATCCTGATGCATGGGAATCTGGTATCTATATGTTGGATATTTCTGAGGAAATCAAAGCCTCTAGTCATATGAATAGAGCCAAAGCCTCTGAGATTATCAAGTATCAAGAAAAAGGCGGTAATGTGCTTGAAAACGCCGTTTTAAAGCAAAATTTACAAGAAGTAAATGAAGCAAGTGCGGAGATGAATAAATGGGTTTTTGACCAATGTACTGCCATTATCAATCGCGAAAAAATAGTGGGTTTATTAGGGGGTGATCATAGTACCCCATTGGGCTATTTGACTGCCTTAGCCAATAAATATGAAAATTTTGGAATTCTACAAATTGATGCACATGCCGATTTACGCAATGCCTACGAAGGATTTACGTATAGTCATGCCTCTATTATGTATAATGCATTAAATGAGATTAAAAATATCAGCAAATTGATTCAAGTAGGTGTTCGAGATATCTGTCACGAAGAAGTCGATTTTATTAATAATAGTAAAGGACGTGTGGTTGCTTATTTTGATCCTTTCTTAAAAGAACAAGCTTATTTAGGTAAACATTGGAATAGTATCTGTGAACATATCATCAAAGATTTGCCTCAAAATGTATATATCAGTTATGATATTGATGGTTTAGATCCAAAACTTTGTCCTGGCACAGGAACTCCTGTAGCGGGCGGATTAGAAGTGGAGATGGTGAATTATTTAATAGGAAAAGTAAAAGAAAGTGGACGTAAAATTATTGGTTTTGATTTAGTAGAAGTAGGCACCAGCGAATGGGATGCAAACGTGGGTGCTCGAGTACTATACAAGCTATGTAATTTAGCTTCTATCGATTAATAAAATCAAAAAAATCAAAACTCAATTTATGAAAAACTCAATTCTATTTTTACTTTTTATATCGCTTATTAGTGCCAGTAGTATTGCTCAAAAACCTAAACAATTACTAGGTAAATGGCAGTTTGCAAAGATTGTATACAAAGGCGAAACGATTGATAAAAATAATCCAGAAAGCTCTAAAAAAGCCTTGTTTAAAATGATGCATGATGCAGACCCAAGTACTACTGAAGATCAAGTAGAAAGTAGTTTTGCATTGATGTTGATGGTATTTGATATGATGACCTATGAATTTCAAAGCAAAGGTATTGTAAAGGTTGCAGGTACTAAAGGAACTTATACCTTAAAGAAAAATTTACTGACTATAAAAACGGAAGGTTCTGATGAAGAAACGAAATTAAATATTCAGTTTAAAGATAATTATTTACTCATGGGAAGCGCTGATGCCAAAGACCAAGGCGATATGTATTTTACAAAATCCAATAACTAAATTTGATTATTTTTTCACTACATGCACTAAAATCGATACACTCATTATAGGAATATCGGTAGTAGTTCTATTAAAAAAATACTTCAACATAAATCGTTTAAAAGCCGATTCTTTTAATACATCTAAAGGTGCAGTAATATATTGCATACTTTTTACTTCAAATCCCGAATCTTCCATTAACTTTTTAATACGCGATTTCGAATAAATTCGTGCATTGGCTAATGGCTCATGAATAAAACGAGGCATCCATGATAAAAAAGGTACACGTTTGGTTCTGTAACCAGGAATTTTAGCTCCATGTATTTCAAATATCCACCATTTATTAGGTACGCTAATCACTGCCTCACCTCCTGCTTTTAAGCATTTAGCATAATTCGAAACACTTTTTTCTTCCAACAAATGTTCAATTACTTCAAAGCTGATTAATCGTTCAAATTGTTTTTCGGGAAGTTGTTTTTCAATATTTAAAACTTGAAATTGCACATTCGAAAAAGCATTATTAAACTGTTTAAATTCGAGTTCATGATCATTATTTATATCGGTGCCCAAACAAGTTTTAAACTCATTTGCTAACATCGAAATAGAGGCTCCATTACCACATCCAATCTCAATTAAATCAAAGTCTTTATTGAAAAATCCAGGAATTTCTCGAGTCAATTCTACTCGTCTACTCACAATTTTATCTGTTAGATCCGCAGGTCTACCCAAGTAGTGTTCGTCTCTAAAAAGTTTTTCATCTATCTTTGTCATATCAATTACAAAAATAGTTAAAATATGGCAACTGATACAATTCTTGTTACCGGAGCAAAAGGACAAATAGGAAGTGAACTAGTTTTAGCATTAAGAAAAATATATGGCGAATCGAATGTAGTAGCCTCAGATATCTCAGCAGCAAGCGCTGACAAAGACATGGGTCGATTTGAATTACTAGATGTAACTGATAGTAATCGAGTTCATGAAGTTTTACAAAAAAATAATATTACTCAAATCTATCATTTAGCAGCTTTGCTTTCGGGCACTAGCGAAAAGAATCCAGCATTAGCATGGAAAATCAATATGGATGGGCTTTTCAATGTATTAGATAATGCTTTAGACAAAGGCATTTCAAAAGTATTTTGGCCTAGCAGTATCGCTGTATTTGGTCCGAATAGTCCAAAAACCAACACCCCACAATATACTGCGATGGATCCTACGTCGGTATATGGTGTAAGTAAATTAGCCGGCGAAGGATGGATTCGTCACTATAATTTAAAGCGCAATATGGATATTCGAAGTGTACGCTATCCAGGCTTAATCAGTTATAAAACCAAAGCAGGTGGAGGA
>CANHVE010000138.1 GCA_947464015.1 Saprospirales bacterium
ATAGAAGAACTGAATTTAAAATCTATAAATTTTAATTAAATAATAACATACTTTAAATAATATTAGAAAATTAATGATGAAAAAAAATAGTAAAAGTTTTGTACTAATCATGATAGCAAGTTTCTTTATACTGCTATTTATGAACAATAATGTATTTTCACAAACCTGTCCATTTGCTAAAGCAGATTTAGATTCAACATATTCAGGTGTGCCGGTTATGGTTTGGGTTGGTCAAAATGATTCGGTTGGACCGTCTACACCAGCACCATCTATAACTATAACAACTGGTCCAAGTCATGGTTCAGTAACTATTATTAATGGGGATAGTATTGTATATACGCCTAATGTTGGCTATGTAGGTAACGATTTTTTCTTTTATACTGTATGTGATACTCCAAGTGGATGCGGTTGCGCATCATCTCAGGTAGTAATACTTGTAAGAACACCACCATGTATATCTGTTAATAGTGTTGATGACAATAGTACTATAGGTATGAATACATCTAGCTTTTTAAACTTTTTACAAAATGACACAACTGCTGTAGGACAAGGATTTACGAGCACTACTATATTATCAGGTCCATTTCATGGGACTTCATTATTAGTGGGATTAGATTCTCTTACCTATATTCCAGATTCATTCTATGTGGGTATGGATACAATTTTATATAGAGCTTGTAATAGTTGTGGCAAATGTGATACAGCATATATTTATTATACTGTATTATCTCCTTGTGCAGCCCCAACAGCTACAGATGATTCTTTAACACAAGAATCAGGGTTTACAAGTACATTAGATCTTGCTATAAACGATGTTAGTGATAGTACCATCACTTCAACAAATATTCTTATCAATCCTTTACATGGTTCAGCTTCTATAATTGGATCTGTATTAACATATGTTTCTGATTCTACTTATTATGGGACAGATATGTTAATGTATGAAATCTGTTCAACTTGTGGATGCGATACAGCTATTGTTTATATTACGGTATTAGAAAGATGTATCCCACCTTCATCATTAGATGATATAGCAGCAACAGGTTATTCTGCATTATGTAATAGAGTATTTAATGTAAGCGTAAACGATATAGGAAATTACTTAACTACTACGATTATCTCAGGACCAAATCATGGTACTGCAAGTGTAGTAGGAAATAGTATTAGTTATGCTAGTGATAGTACATTGTTTGGAGCTTATGATACAATCGTATATGTAAATACAAATTCATGTGGAACAGATACAGCTTCTTTATTTGTATTTGTAAACTCTACTTATCCTTGTAATGGTTTTGCACCACAAATATTAAATGATACAATAAATAGTTGTAGAAATGACGACTCTATTGTTGTTAATGTAAGAACAAATGATTTTGATGCAGATGGTAATATTATTACTATTAGTAGTTTAATTGCACCAACTAACGGATTTGCTAGAGTTTTAAATGACAGTCAAATTATTTATATATCTAATCCAGGATTTTTTGGTATAGATTTATTTTCATATACTGCATGTGATGATGGATTACCAAGTTTGTGTAATTCAGCTTTTGTATATGTAAATGTAGGCGAATGTAGAAATCCACCTCATATTACAGATCCTTCAGGTACTGATATTGATACTATGATTGTTAACTTACCTGAGGATACAGATAGTACTTTATGTGTTCCATTATATGATATTGATGGTGATAATGTAAGTACTAGTATTGTAGGAGTGTGGGAAAACGGAGTATTTACTAATTTAACAGATACTTGTATTTTAATTCATCCAAATACAAATCAATATGGTAGTGATACAGTTTTATTGATAGCATGTGATGATAGAGATACATTATGTGATACAGTAGTATTAATTATAAATGTATATCCAGTTAATGATCCTCCAGTAGGAAATGTAGATATAGTAATTTATACTGGAAGCACTATTATTGTAAGCCCACTTAATAACGATACAGACCCAGATATGGGAGATACTTTATCTATAAGTTTTGCTATAGGTTTAAATCCAAATGCAGGTACTACAGTGTTAAATCCTGATGGAACGGTATCATTTACTGCAGATTCTGCATTTTGTGGAATTGATACAATAGCATACATTGTATGTGACAATAATGGTTTATGTGACACAACAGCCATATTAGTTTTTGTAGGACCAAAAGCTAATGAAGACTATGCTACTACAGCATTAAATACATCAACAACCATTAATGTATTGGCGAATGATGTTTATTCTGGTAACAGTGTTATTTCATTATGTTCAAATCCAACAAATGGTTCAGTAACTATTAATAATGGAACTGTTACATATACGCCAAATAATGGATACAGTGGAAATGATGAATTCTGTTATACACTTTGTGATACCGTTACTGGTTTATGTGATACATCATTAGTTCATATTATTATACAAAATAAAACATTGTTTATCCCTCAAGGATTCTCTCCTAATGGTGATGGTATTAATGACTTCTGGAATATAGAAGGTATAGATAATTTTCCAAACGCAGAAGTTATAGTATTCAGTAGATGGGGAGATGAAGTTTGGACTAATGGAGTGACTGGATATAAAAACAATACAACTGATGGGTTTATAGGAAACAATAGACAAAATGGTGCATTACCAGATGGTACCTACTATTACTTAGTTAAGTTTAATGTAGACGGAATAAAAAATCAGGCAGGATTTTTACAAATTAACAGATAAAAAATAGATCAAAAACATAATAATTATTTATAAATAATGAAAAGAATATATTTAATATTAATATCAGTAATCTGCGCAATTTCGCTTCATGCACAACAGGATGCACATTATACATTTTATATGTTTAATGGTTTGTATTTAAATCCAGCATATGCAGGAAGTCATGATGTAGTTAATGTAATGGCAATAGGCAGAAAACAATGGACAAATATAGATGGTGCACCCACATCTGCTTCGATAAGTATTCACTCTCCATTAGCTAAATCAAATAGCGCCATGGGTTTAATTTATACTTTTGATAAATTAGGTTCTATACAATCTAATGGATTTCAATTATCATATGCATACAGATTGCCATTAGGTAAAAAGAAAACCACCAGATTATCTTTTGGATTACAAGTTGGAATTACTAATTATCAAAATAGATTAGCAGACTTAACAACCAATCCAGGTATGACAGGTGTTGATCCAACATTTGCAAATAATCATAACTTATGGTTACCTAATGTAGGGGCTGGTTTATATTTATATGGTAAAAAATACTATATCGGTGCTTCAGTACCTCATTTATTAAATTTCAGTTTGAATGACAAAGTAAAATATGCTGGAGATAAAGCTGATTATGCTAGATTATATAGACATTATTTATTAACCGCAGGCTATGTATTTAATCTTGGTAAAAAAGTAAAATTCAGACCATCCTTTTTAATGAAATATGTACATAATGCACCACTTGATTTTGATATTACAGCTTCATTCTTATTCATAGATAGAATCTGGTTAGGTGCATCATACCGTGTAGGTGATTCATATGACTTTTTTGGAGATTTTTATGTTGCTCCTCAATTCCATATTGGATATGCATATGATTTAACTGTATCAGGATTGACTAAATATGCAGGTGGAACACATGAAGTAATGTTAGGTTACGATTTTGCATATGACAAATCAAGAATTGTTAATCCTAGATATGTGAAATATTTCTAATCGAGAAAAATATATTAAAAAAACATAGAAGAAATTATAAAATCAAAAATGAAATATAAAATTAATTTATTAGTAGCCTTTTTTATTGTTATTAGCAGTGTTTCTTACGCTCAATCAGGGGCAATGAATGCAGGGAATAGAGCTTTTTCAAAGTTTAATTTTCAAAGAGCCATAGATATTTATACTAGAATTATTACAAAAAATCCATCCAATAATGCTGCGATGGAGAAATTGGCAGATTCATACAGATTAATCAATAATACTGTAGAAGCTGAAAAATGGTATGGTACTTTAGCTGCATTACCAAACGCTAAAGCAGCTAATATTTTGCAATATGCACAAGCTTTAAAAGCAAATGGTAAATATGATGAAGCAGCAAAATATTACGCTACTTATTCAAGCATTATGCCTAGCGATATAAGAGGTATTGATAATAAATCAATAGCTACAGAATCTAAATCATTATTAGAACCTAATAAATCGTATTCAGTTAGTCCAATCAACATCAATACTAAAACTTTTGAATACAGTCCAGTGTACTTTAAAGACGGAATTGTATTTGTATCGAATAGAGGTAAAGATGGGGCTACTAAGAGAACAGATTTATGGACGTATAGCAATTTTCAAGATTTATATTTTGCAAAGAAAACTTCTAATACAGTATTAGAGTCGCCTGTTAGAATAAAAGGTAATCAACCTAATAGAAAGTATCATGAAGGTTCTGCAACTTTTTCAAAAGATTTTAAAGAAGTTTACTTTACAAGAAATAATTATATTAAATGTAAACCAACTAAAGGCAGTGACAATTTAGTAAAACTGATTATTGTTAAAGCATCTTATAACGAAGCAGATCATAAATGGGTAGAATTATCTGCTTTATCATTTTGTAATAAAGAATATAATGTAGCGCATCCTAGTTTAAGTAAAGATGGTCAAAAATTATATTTCATTTCAGATATGCCAGGTGGTGAGGGAGAAACAGATATTTATGTATCTACAAAACAAGGTAATACTTGGGGTGCTCCTGTAAACTTAGGTAAAAACATAAATACTCCAGGAAAAGAAATGTTTCCTTATATCCATGATGATGGTACATTATATTTCTCTTCAGATAGTAGAAATGGTTTAGGAGGTTTAGATGTTTTTGTGGCATCTCCACAAGGCAATGGTTTTGATTTGCCTGTAAATTTAGGAGCTCCAATAAATAGTAATAAAGATGATTTTGGTTATGTAATGGCCGAAGATGGTAAATCAGGTTATTTTACATCTAATAGAGATGGTGGAATGGGTGAAGACGACATCTATGCTTTTGATAGAGAGCCAGTCCAAAGTATTGAAGGTATAGTATATGATGCTAAAACAAATCAAAAAATAGAAGGTGCAAAAGTAGAAATCATTAATTTACCTTTAGCAACAACTTCTTCAATGGGTGGATTTAAATTTAGCCCTGTACAAGGAGGAATGAAATATTTAATTAGTGTATCAAAAGAAGGATACAGAAAAAATTCTATGGAAGTTACTACATCTATGAGTGGAAATACGAAAGTAGAAATTCCACTTAAAAAATCTGAAAACGTTGATTTAGTAGTTAGTGTAACTGATAAAGATGGCATCATAATGAATGGCGCACAAATAACTTTAAATGATAAAAAAACAGGTAGATCTTTCCCATGTACAGCAGGAAATGAGGGCAGATGTACTTATGGACTTCAACCCAATTCAACCTATGAACTAATTGTAACTGCCGTATCACCTAAAGAAGGATGTTCTTATGGAAAAGAAGTAAGAGAAATTTCAACAGTAGGAAAATCAGCACCATCAACAATTTATGAAAATGTTTCACTTGAGTTATTATGTGAAGGAGAAGTAATTGAAATCCCTAATATTTATTATGATTTAGATAAATTCAATATCAGACCAGACGCAGCTAAACAATTAGACTTGTATGTACTACCTGCGATGATAAAATATCCAAATATGAAAATAGAATTAGGTAGTCATACTGATTGTAGAAGTAGCGCAGATTATAACTTAAAACTTTCTCAAAAAAGAGCTAATGCTGTAGTGAAATATTTAGTTTCTAAAGGAATTGATGCTTCAAGAATGACCGCTAAAGGATCTGGAGAATCTATGTTGAAAGTAAATTGTCCTTGCGAAGGAAATATTAAATCAACTTGTACAGATGAGCAACATCAACAAAATAGAAGAACCGAATTTAGAATTCTTCAATTAAGATAAAATATATTAAACTTATATTTATAAAAGCTATCCTTTACTTTAAAAGGGTAGCTTTTTTTATTTGAAGTAGTTATTTGTATTCTAATATAAAACAATTAATTTTAGGCCAATTAGTAAGCCTATATGAGAAAAATATTTACACTCGCATTTTTTATTTTTATATCAACATATTCATTTGCGGTTAATTTTAGTTACGCTCCTGCAAATAATAGCACTCTATCAACAACCCTTATCAACTTTAAATGGAATAGCATTAATCGAGCAACGAGATATAAATTAAATATATCTTTAATGCCATCATTAAGCCCAATTTTAATTTCAGATTCAACCATAGTAACTACAACGAGTAATATTACACTTTCTCCTAATAAATATTATTGGCAAGTTATAGCAGATACAGGATTAGGATTTAACTTTAATTCCTCCATTTATTCACTTACTATTGTGTCGCCAGCGTTATATGATAGTTTAGCGTTTTGGGTAAAAGCAGATGATATAGTACCTGCTTTTGGAGATACAGTAGTAATTTGGAATGACAATAGTTCTAATCTTTATAATGCAACACAATCTTTAAGTTCGAGAAAACCTGTTTTACTCTATAATACACTTAATGGATTGCCAAGTGTAAGTTTTGATGGTGGTGATTTCTTAGCTAGTGGGAATGTAGATTTACATATAAACTTAGGATACAGTTCATTTGCTATAGCAAAAACACTTGATATGACAACGATACCTTCTCGTACAATATTTAGCAAAGGAAATGGATCGGCACAAGGAAATGTAATGTTATTTGTTAATTCAACTAATAAAATTAATTCTAATATTGATTTAGAAACCAGAACTGGTACTACAACAATATCTAACACAAAATATTATCTATATAGCACATCTACAAACTCAGATTCATCGAATATATTTATAAATAAAACAAATGAAATCAAATATATTCCTGCTGTAGATTTAATTGGAACAAGCACAGCTTCATTTCAAATAGGAGCTTCTGCTGGAGCATCAAATTGGAAAGGTAATATAAGTGAAATACTTATTTTCAAAAAAAGATTAACTAATGTGGAGCAGTCTAATATTGAAAACTATTTGATGGATAAATATGCTCCACCAATAAATCTAG
>CANHVE010000139.1 GCA_947464015.1 Saprospirales bacterium
CTGATAACTGATATTTGATTATTGGATAAATCTAAATCCCTCAAATTAGTTAATTTGGCAAGCGCACTAACATCTGATATTTTATTTTTGTTCAAATCTAAATCCCTCAAATTAGTTAATGTGGCAAGTGGACTAACATCTGATATTTGATTATCGTATAAATCTATTCTTGTCAACTTAGTTAATGTGCTAAGCGGACTAATATCCGAAATTTCATTGTGACGTAAATTTAGTTCTATTAAATTAGTTAATGTGGTAAGTGGACTAAAATCTGTTATTTTATTCGCTCTTATAGATAAGCTTGTCAAATTGGTTAATGTGCTAAGCCAACTAATATCTGGTATTTCAATACCCCATAATTCTAACTTTGATAAATTATGTAGCTTGGTAAGTGGACTAAAATCTGTTATTTTATTCGCTCTTATAGATAAGCTTGTCAAATTGGTTAATTTGCTAAGCCAACTAATATCTGGTATTTCAATACCCCATAATTCTAACTTTGTTAAATTATTTAGCCTAGTAAGCGGACTAAAATCTGTTATTGGATTATCGCCCAAAGTTAAATTTGTCAAATTGCATAATGTTGTAAGAGTTCTAATATCTGATATTAAATTCGCTTCCAAAGTTAAATTTGTCAAATTAGTTAATTTGGCAAGCCATCTAATATCGGATATTTCAATATGAAATAAATACAAATGTGTTAAATTGTTTAATGTGGCAAGCGAACTAAAATCTGATATTGGGTTAGCGTCCAAATTTAGTTGTTTCAAATTGGTCAATTTCGTAAGCGGGCTAAGATCAGATATTTTATTTAAGCCCAAATCTAGTTCTCTCAAATTGGTCAATTTCGTAAGTGGGCTAAGATCTGCTATTTCATTGGCACGCAAATTTAATTCTATTAAATTAGTTAGTGTTGAAAGCGGACTAATATCTGAAATCGAACATCCTTCTAAATTTATTTTTGTTAAATTAGTTAGTGTTGAAAGCGGACTAATATCTGATATTTGATTATCGGATAAATTTATTTTTGTTATTTTTTTTAGTTCCTGTAATATATTTTTTATAGTTTCAATGTCTAAATTTTCTATTTCTTCATCTAATATTTTCTTATGATATAATCCATTTTCAAATTCTTCACGATACTTAATACGAACATAAAAGCTCTCTTTCCAATCATCATCTAGGCCACTCCACCACCCCAAAAGATCAAACCTTTGTTGTATTTCGTTCAATATTTTTTTAGTAATAGCCAAGCTATTACTCACTCTCACTATGTCAGTGGAGCCAATATGTATTAAGGAGGTTTCTTTTTTATTGTCGTCTATCATTTTTGTGTGATGTGGTGGGAGTTTGGCTTAAAATGGTATCTCTTTTGATGTTTTCAAGCTACAAGAAGTTGGCGATTTTCGGAGTACTAAACTGTCTGTCATCTCTGAACTTAATGCGAAGCACAAAGCTTCATTTAACCAATGAACCGCCAATTTCTTGTAACTGCTGTTAGCCGTTCGTGTTTCTGTTTTCAAGTTCGTTGTAGTCGGTTGTAGCATAAATATTGTATTTCATTCTGAAGGTTGCTGTCCACTTATTTTTGTTTGTCTTAATTTTTTCTAAAATTCTTTTTGGAAATAGTGTCAAATGGTTTCTTATGTCTTTGGGGTCAATGTCTTGTCCTTCTCCTGTTGTTTCAATTCATTTAACAAGGAATGATCTTCCGTTACAAAGCGAATTTCTTTATCTCTAATATGATATAATCGTGAATCTCCAAGCCAAGCAATACTTACGCCATTTTTTGTCCATACCAGTAATACAATGGTTGTCGACATGCTAGCTGTTTCAGGATGTAGCGCAGACCATTCTTTAAACTTAGTGAAGCAATATTGCATGCATTCAGTGATACATTCACTTCCGTTGCTTATTGCTCCGGATTGACTAAGAAAAGTGTTGCAGGCATCTACTGCAAGTTTCGAAGCTACTTCACCATAGGCATTGCCTCCAACTCCATCGCACATGATACAGAATTGATCACTGGTAAAGTAGGCATCTTCATTGATATTTTTTGAACCTTTATTGCTGTATGACAAAAATTCCATTTCCCAAAAATAATTAAAAAGAATAAGAAACTAGGAATATCTGTTTGCTAATTAGCCTTAATTATTTTAACATAGTTAATTGACTCATAAATTCTACTGAGGCTTGTATGACTTTGAATTTTTATTGCTCTATACTTATTTTAAACTTTAAGTTATTGCAGATAACCAATTGACATCAAATTAATTGAAACAACTATAGCAAATATTAATCTTTTAAAATAAAAAAAGTTGAACGCAAATACATTGCGTTTTGCTATCCTACTTTTGCATGAATCAAAGACACAAATACTGAAAAAAACCAAAAATATGTTAGAATATTTAAAAAAATATACCCAAGAGGCGGACAATGATTTTTTAGTTGCACAGTTTAATAGTGCTGAGCAGAAGTATACTCAGGTAAAAGCATGGATGCAGAAGTCAGATTTAAGAGTGATGATTACTGAGGAAGGCATGGATAGAGTATTTCTCCCGCTCGCTGAAATTTTAGACAAACAAATCGCATTGGCGAAAAGTTTTGATGAGCTTGACGCACTTAAAAGCAGTTATATTAAGAACGGAAGTCAGCAATATATTAAACATCATTTACTTTCGAAAAGTACTTATATACGTGGCTTACAATGCCCTAAGGCCTTGTATTTAAATAAGTTTCATCCTAAATATAAAACACCTACCAGTGCTAAAACTCAACTACTTTTTGATGCAGGTAGGAGTTTTGAAGATCAATTCAGAAGTTCTTTTGTCAATGCCATTGATTTAAAGAAGATTTTTAAAAATCAATTTCATTTGTATAGTGCCTATACCGAAGCACTAATAGCCAAAGGGAAAGAGATTACTATTTTTGAAGCTGCTTTTGTGCATAATGAGGTGTTGGTTTTAACAGATGTATTACATCAAGAAAATGGAAATAAATTCACTATTTATGAGGTTAAAAACTCAACAACTTTAACGGAGGTAATTATGAATGATGCAGCAATACAATATTATGTCTGCAAATCAGTTCTCAAAAGCATTGAGGCTTTTAAGATTGTTTTGGCAACAAGAGATGGTGATTTTGAAATTATTGATGTTACTGCAAAACTGGAAGAAAAAATGACCAGTATCCCTAAAAATATTGAAAGGCTCAAACTAGTTTTAAAAGCGAAACAAGCTCCTTGTGTGTCAATGGGTGCGCAATGCAATAAACCCTATACCTGCGAATTTATAGCGCATTGTAGCAAAGAAGAGACTATAGGAGAACTACCTATAAATAAACAAAGTCTATTGGATAGAATTTTAAGAGTTATCTTCTTAATATTTAAAAGTAATTGAAAAAAATGTAACAACTTGAAAGCGAATACTCAATTAAAAAAATGAAATAAAATTTATCAACAAATCAAAAAATTCAAAATACAAAACCTACTTTTAATCCATGAAAGAACTACTAATAAATAAAATAAATGAGCTCCTAAAACAAGAAGATATAACTGAAAAAGAACTTTGTGCAAATCTGAGTAAAATAGTTAGAAATCATGAATACAAGCTATATGAATCAGTAAGCGCGCCTTCCATGTCAAGTATCTTTTCTAAAGCATTAGAGAAGCTCAAAAACGGTCAACAAAATGATAATCATATCCAAACTAATTTCAAGAATATTGATAGAATTATTAAGGGGCTGAGCTTTGGCGAATTAATTTTAGTTGGTGGTCGACCTGGTATGGGTCAATCCGTTTTTATGATTAATATGTCATTAGAGATTGCACTACAAGTCCCTGTTTTATATGTAACTTTCGATACCAATGCAAATTTGCTCATCAATCGCTTTGCTGGTGCATTAACAGGCATGCTTCCTGCAAAAATTTCGTTTGGTAGTCTATCATCCGAGGAGCTTGCTGAACTTGGCCCATTAGTGGATAGGATGAATCAATATCCAATTTATATTAATGATGATTGTAGGAGTAATATTGGTAATTTGAGAGCCTTGTGTATCAAACAAATCAAGGAAAACGGCGTTAGATGTATTTTTATTGATTATATTCAAATACTCAGTGCCTATAAATTTAATCAAAATAGATATGCTGAATTAAATTATTTAATAAAGGAAATAAAGGAAATCGCTCTTGAGTATAATGTATGTATCATTGCAGGAAGTATGTTGAGCAGGGCTGTTGAAGTGCGTGGTGGGGTTAAACGTCCAATGCTATCAGATCTTCGAGAAAGTGGTGCATTAGAAGAATATGCTGATAAAGTATTTTTTATTTACAGGCCTGAATATTATGAAATATATCAAGATGAAGACGGCAATGACACTAGAGGCTTAATGGAAGTAATCATCGCAAAAAATAATAATGGAATTATAGGGACTGCTAAGCTTATGTGCAATCATTACGTTTCACAATTGAAAGATTTTGACGCGGAAGAAGCTACATATGAAAGTAAATTCAATATATCAAATAAAAGATTGGATGATTTTGATCTGCCTCCATTCTAAATAATAAAGGGCTGTTGCTTAAAAAATTATGAGTCAAAACCGTGTAAATTCAAAATAAGGACTAGTGGTTGTGTTCCTGCAACCCATGTTGGAGTGTAATGGCTTGACGCAAGCTTTGTCTTATGTCTCCGCTACGCTCCGCCATAAGACGGTATTAAAGTCAAAGATAATTAGCAACGGCTCCTTTTTTTTAAAACTATTAAATAATTATGACAACAAGTAAAAATAAACTGATTCAATCTATGCCCTACTCGAAAGAACGGCTTTGGCGTGATTTTATAAGTTGTCCTAAATACTTTCGATATAACAAAGGAAAAAGAAGTTACTACGAGCTCAATGCATACTTATTTGTAGGATTATCCAATGCAAAAGAACTTTCTTTACTTGTTAAGCGTAATTTTTATCAATTGGAAGATGCTATCAATAATCCTAATTATAGACATTATCAAATAGCAAAAAAGAAGAGCGGTTTTCGAGATATTTATGAGCCAAATAAACAATTAAAAGCCATACAAGGACGAATAAATTTTTATTTACAAGCCTATTATGCACTCATCAAACCTAATGAAGTCAATGGCTTTACGATTAACCCTAAAAAATATGGCAGAAAATGCAATATTCTGCTAAATGCCGAGCAACATGTCAATAAAAAAAGTGTATTAAATATTGATTTAAAAGACTTCTTTCCCAGTATCACTGCGCAAAGAGTGAGAACTGTTTTTAAATCTTCACTCTTCGAATTTAATGAAGAAATAGCAACTGCATTGGCTTTATTAGTTACCTATCAAGGCAAGTTAACGACTGGCGCGCCATCATCGCCCATTGTGTCCAATTTTATCTGCTTTGAGCTCGATCAGCAGTTGAAATCTTATTGCGATGAGCGAGATATCACCTATTCTAGATATGCAGATGACCTATCATTTTCTTCAAGTGAAACCATATCTGAGGATACTATTCTTGATATTGTTTCTATAATCAATAGAAATGATTTTAGAATCAATGAGAAAAAGTTGCGACTTCGTCCATGGTATCGCAGACAGGTAGTTACAGGCATTACCGTAAACGAAAAACCAAATGTAGATAGAAAATTGCTTAAGAAAATAAGAGCCATGTTACATGATTTAAAAATGAATGGCTTAGAAAGCGCCGTCTGCAAGCATTTTGGGGTATCAGCAAATGAAGTACCTGATGAGCTATATGATAGATTTTTGAATCGATTGTTTGGTTATATCAATTTTGTTGGACAAATTAGAGGGGTAGAAGATCCAATGCATGTTCGATTTTTAAAAGAGTTTAAGCATATTAAGTCCGTACAATCTATCAGTGGGAAAACTCAAATTAACAACACATCTGCCCAAATCGAAAGGATTAATGAAGAAAATTACCTAAAAGCCCTTACAGAAATAAGCAATAATGGTTTCACCAAAAAAAATTGGTTGATAAATAATTTTGAGCTTTATAAACAAACTTTAAATTGGCCAAAAAATTTACCACCGATAAATAGAAGTAATTTAATTAAAGGAACTTTAAGAGAAAGGTTTAATTCGATATACGAAGAACTATTATCTGAATTTGAATACGATCTAAATAATGAAAACCAAACGCTGAAAATTATAAGACCTAAAATCTAACAACTAGCTGTTTAAGATGTTAGCGAAACGCATCTCGAACTGAAGATTATCTAGCATTTGTAATGCCATTAAATATTTTTCTACTATTATATATGTAGTATCGGTTTTTATTTATTTTATTTTTTTTCAATATAAAAGCAAAGCGCAAATAGGTTGCCTAGTGCTTATCTAAATTTGTGTTTATGAATTATGTATTTTATTAATTACTTATTAAAAAAAACACAACAAATGCTACATCCAACATCGAAAAAGCTTATCGAACGACTAAAACATTCGTTAGATAAAGAAATAAAGGAGTTAACAGAGTGGAAGCAGAAATTAGTGATTGCTCAAAAATATGAGGATGCTGGTATTTTTAGTCATATTGTGATGAAGTTAGAACAATTTAAAGCAAAAAATAGCATTTTGGTTCACGAGCAAAAATTTGAATTAGCATCTCGACTGCGCGACTATGAAAAATCAATATTGGATGTGATTGAATTTAAATCCTAATGAGTGTTTATAATAATCTGTTATTAAAATAACTTAGTTATGAAAGAAAATTGTTACCTTAAGCTATTGAATAAAAAGATATTAAATGAAATAAACCTTATTCTAATAACTGGAATGTTTATTCTTGTTTGGTTTTTGATAGGCTGTGAGAGTAGTTCTTCCAGTAATAGTCATCGATCAAAAGATGCAGTATATGTAAAATCAAGTATTGATTATAAAGGGAAATTTCATAAAGGATATGTGAGGTTTCCGGTGAGTACAAGTAAAAATACGATGGTGAAAAACAGTAAATCAAAGTATTATTATGAAACGAAAGGGAAGTATATGAAATCGAAAAAATA
>CANHVE010000140.1 GCA_947464015.1 Saprospirales bacterium
GTTGAATTAAATCTTTATAATTTGTTTTTTCATTATAGACTTCACGTCCTTGAACATCAAAAATTCTTACATTTAATTTATCAGAAAGATTTAATGAACTATTCTTGAATGTAATATTTATTATATCAATTGCAGGATTAGGATAAATAAATAATTCTTTACTGGATTGCCATGTATTAGGCGTGGGTTCAACTTCAATACTATTCCATCCACACCAATTACTATCAACGATACAGCCATTACTATCTACTCGTAAAATCCATCCTTGTTGAGGAATACTAATACCATCATTTGGATTTATTTCACCTACTGCTACAATATCACCGTTTGATAGAATATCTAAATCATATAATCGATGTTGACTATATGTCTCTGGAAATTGATAACTTCTATATTGTTTGCTCCAAATTATATCTCCAATTGCATTTATCTTTACAATATAACCATAAACACTTCCTTCTGAATATAGACCACATGCTATAAAGTTGCCATCTGATAATTCTTTAACATCATAAATTATACCTTGTCTATATCCTATATCTATTGGAGTTTCATAATTTTCCCATTGTTTTGTGAAATTACTATTCCATTTAACTACATATGGCATATATAAAGCATAGTCATCTGTATCATTGTATGCCCTATATCCAACATATGATCCACAACTTACATACCCCCCATCACTTGTTTTTTGAAAGCTATATGGTGCTTGTCCATTATTACTAGTATCTGTCCATTGCCATTTTTGACCTCCTAGACTATCTGTTCGTAGCAATGTGGTTTTATATATTAAGGAATGAAGTTGTCCGGATCCGGGTAAAAACTCTTTATAACCACCAATAGCTATTATTAAATCTCCACTATCAACTGGAATTATAGTTTGTGCAAGATTATTTGTTGCCGTAGAAAGAATAGGATAATTTAGTTCACTTATTTTATTTCCTAATGTATCAATTTTGACTAACAATGTACTACGTACGTTATTTTTTGAACCTGTTGCATAATAATGATTATTCGTAAAAGTAATATCTGTGAGCCCTCCTTGTGGTGCTAATGTAGGGATTGTGAAATAATTATTTAGTAAACAATTTGTATCATAAAAACATACTAGATAATTTCTAGCATTAGTTCCTGTATCAATGGATAATCCACAAGTTACAATTTTATTATTAATAAAATAAGATGTACCTTGACTAGATGTACCTTGAAATATACTAAATCTATTAGGTTTATAGCTAATATTATTAATTTTATTACCGTTGATGTTAAATTTAGATATAAAATGACTATCAAAATATGGTGTGATTAAATTAGTATCGGATATAAAACCAGTAATAAATATATTTTCATTTAAAATTAATAGGTTTGCAGGTATTGTGTTTGTATTATTCAATAAAAACGATTTAGAATAATATTGGGAATAGCAAATTTGAACTATTCCCAATATTAAAAATACTATTCCTATTAGCTTTCTCATTATTTCTGAATAGATACTTTACCATTACTGATTATTGAACCACCACATTTTAAAGTATAACTATATAATCCATTGGCAAATTTTTGTACATCTAAAATATGTTGATGCATTTCATTTTGTACATTCACCTCGTATACTTTTTTACCTGTTATATCTATAATTTCTAATAAAGCTTCTTTTTCAACACATGGTAATTGGAATTCAAATATTAATAAATCTTTTGCTGGATTTGGATAGGCTTTGATATAAACTTCTTTAGATTCAGCAATTGATTTTATTGGATTTGCTCTACGTTGATTTTGATTATTTGGTAATTCAGGTAAATGTAAATAAGTTCCGTTTGCAAAATAGTTCAAAATATTCTCAGCTTTATATTTACCTAGTCCGAACCCATTGTCTGCAATAGCCTGTAAACTTGATTTTTCATTTTCACTCATAGTAGTATAACTCTTTGATCCGTTTTGAAATAAATCTAATTTCCAATTATTTAAATCTAGCATGGTTTGATATTCTGCGCTTTGATATTTATCTAATTTATAGAGCAAAGGTATAGAATTCATTATAATTTGTGCATCATTATAATTACCTAATTCAATATAATCATCTATTATACTATAATCGGCTTCTACATCATGAAGTTGACCTAACCAAAATCTCATTTCTTCATGATTTAGACCTTCTGGATTAAATTGTATATCTTGTAATATTGCTCTAGCATCCACCATCATTTTATCATGTGCATTACTAATAGCATATTCCATTAAAGTTCGAGCCGTAGTATTGGTATTATTTTGAAGTACATCAATCATCCATTGTGGTAAAGGAATATTTTTGGTTTGAAGATATTCTAACAAAGCTTGATCATTTAATGCTTCTGGATTAGCACATAAGATTTCAAAAAGCATTGCTTCTGAAAGTACTGCCGTTTGGTCGCTTGCAGCCATAAGTGCTTCTGCGCTTAAATAAGGACTACTTGAAAGCAATGTAGCTCTAAGATCAGCAGCTTGTGAACTTGCTTGAATACTTTCAATCAATTCAGGAGTATTTCCATTATCAATTAGATTTTTTAATTGATTAGAAAAATATACATAATTACTTTTGTTTGTTATAAAGCTATTCTCCATATTCGTTCTTTCAGTAGCTGTTAATTTTGTGAAACCATCTCCATTATAATATGCCATACCAGAAATTACAGCACCTGTGATATTTGAAGAAGATGGAGGAGATTTAATTGGACAAGTTGATTCAGGATTTGAACCAGTAGGTATTTTATTAAAAAAAGGAACTGGACTGCTTCTAGCTAAATCAGGGTCATATATAGCTGTAAAAGGAGGTACATAATAAGTTACTTTTGCATCACGCTGATCAAAATGTGATAATGGATCAGAACTAGAAGCTAAACTAAAAATATTTCCAACATATTCAGTAGCAGAACCTTGATTATCTCTAATTCCATATCCTAAAGTACTAGTTCCTCCAGGACTATATACTGTAAAGTCTTTAATATTATCTTTATTAATATTGCATTTGTACTGAAGTCCAAGAAATCCATCACTTTTTCTATTTTTATAATTACTTAAATTAGCATAAGTATTAGATTCATAATAATTTGAAAAACAAAGATTATCATCACTCCCTGAATTACAAATCCATGAACCAATATCTAACGAAGTACCTGTAAATGTATTATTACTAAAACCATATTTACTATTACCTAAAAAAGATGCACCTACAGGTATTAGATAAGAAGGAGGTGAAATAGTCATTGTACCTGATTTAAAACTATTTGTTTTAATACTACTATTTATTCCAGCAATTAAGTATAGTCCCATTAAATTATCTTTAAACCCCGTCTTAAATACATTAACCGAACCATTTCCACCTTGTATGGCTTGAAGTCCTCTAGTTAGATTTTCAAAGCCTGAATACTTTACTGTATAACTAGCATCCATAGTATAGATACCTTGTCCCATTAATTCAGCACTTGTGAGAGTAGTAGCAGTTTTATCATTTTTAAATAAACATGAAGAAATATTCACACCATTTACTGACCACATTGTAATATGATTTGCAAATGGATATTCGGTTCTATGGTTATCATCAGTTGTAAAAGTACAATTAGTGAAATAACTAATATTAGGTGCCTCTATTCCAGTAATAGGATCAAAATAGTGATAGTACATAAATTCACAACTTCGTTTATTGTTTATAAAACTAGAATTTTCTGCTTGTACAATTCCACCTGCTTCGCCAGTTTGGTCTGATATCATTGTACTAACATATGGAGCATCTGGATTGTATAACCTAATGGCTTCATGAGCATTGCTAATGGTGGCATTTTTTAGTATTAAAACCCCTTGACCAATAACAAAATCACTAAGTGGAATTGATGGTATTCCATTAAAAGGTTTTTGAGGTAAATTATTCGAACCTTTTACTATAATTCCTTCCCACATAGAATTACATTCATTTGTAATAGTTCCATCATCTACTTTTAATACTCCATTTTGTTCAATAATAATTTTTTTATCTTTTGCCATATTTAATGTGGTACCATTACTTATAATTATAGAAGAGTATGGATTAACTCTAATATCGGTATAAATATTATGAACAGCCCCATCATTAAACTCTAAAGGAGCTGTGTATGATGTTGTAGCTAATTCATCATTTGGGATTAAAGGAACTTGCCTAATTGCTCGGCCATATGTTGCTGCAACTAAATAATTTCCACAATAATTAATATCTAAATCGTATACAGCAGCTTCTACTTGATCATTTCCATATTTCACCCATTTATCAGGTGAATCCATATCATCATCATGATAATATACTCCCATCTGAGTACCAATATATACTTTATTATTTGAGCCTTTTTGATATACTATAGTAAACACAGGTATATTAGGTAAACATCCCGAAATATTTGTCCAGCTAGTTCCACCATTATTTGTTCTAAATACTTTTACTCCATTTTCAACATTACCAAATACTACCCAAATTAGATTTGGATCAATATCAGAAACAGTAATATCATTAATCTGTGCATTTTTTAATGGGTAAACTGGGGCTGATAAGTCTCTAAGATTTGAAGATATATCAGTTACAGTCCAAGTTATACCTCCAAAATTTTCAACTGCTTTATAAACACCACCTAAATGTGCAGCAGGGTTATTTCCATCAAATTTATTTTGACTAAATAGTATAGAGGGTCTAACATCAGTACTTTTTGTTATAGAGAAAATACTTGAAGTTCTATCATCTTCAGCATTAGTATTAATAATTACCTCTGGTAAAATTGTTCCATGACTTTCTTTATTCGTTTTTACTGTTTTAGCCCCTAAATATACTCTATCAGTAAACTTTGTATCCAATGTTAATGGAAGTTCAATATATGGACCTAGTGTTGTAATATCTGAGCTAAGTTCATTAAATGGCCAAAGATGTTTTTCGAAACTATTATTAACAATATAAATATATTTACTTTTATCCAAAGGATTTATAATAAATTTACCTTTATCTCCTGTTATTTCAGTTGTCCATGTTTCATTTTTATATATATCATGACTTCCGTCTTGTGCACCAGCTAAAACATATTTTGTATCTTGTTCTGTAACACCCACTCCGTAATACATGCCTATATCTATGCCTTTTCCATTTATATTACTATAGAAATTACCTCCGTTTATTGTTTTACATATACCACCGTCAGTACCTAAGTATATTTTGTCATTATTACCTAATGGGTCAGCACCTTCTGATTTATTATTATCATATATGTTGATTGCATGTAAATCAACATGCATTAATAAACTAGTATTTGTTGTGGAAGAAGAATTGGATGATATATATAAAGTGTTATATGGTGTAAAAGTAATTCCATTATCAGTACTTTTCATTATATTTCTTAATTGGTGTGTTGACAAAGCATTGGGATTGCAACCTCCTATCAATGATGCTTGACATTCTATATACATAACATTATCATTATATGGAGAAACCCGAAATGTTTTCATGTTCCCAATTGTATAAGATGGATTTGTAACGTGATTAATTAAATTAAAACCTACATCGGTTGTTAATTTTTTATATATAGCATAAGTACAATCTATAAATGACACTATTAAAGTTATATCTCCTTTATAATTAAAATCTAAACTAATGTCCATTATATCATTATCTGTATAACTATAGCCTGTAATAGCATCAACGTTCAAATCTATGTCAGTTAGATTGGTTGCATCTTCACCATTATAATCAAATGAAATTAATTTTTTGGCACGAAATAATGCACCTGAAGTTTCCCAATTACCAGCGTCTACAACTAGAAATACTTTATTTTGTTGGCTTATGACTGGGGAAATATAAATTCTTTCAAATCCATTATTTACTAGATAAGCGATATGATGAGTTCCAATATCTCTAAATGGAATACTCCAAGCATCTATTAATGTTTTTTTTCTATATAGATTTGTAGTTGAATTAAATATATAACTAAATAGAAATTTTGAATCACCATAAATAAATTTCGGACAAATATTTCCAATTGATGGGGTACTTTCAGTATACACTGAAGATGCGTCTTGAGCTGAATAGTTTTGAATTTCTTTAATATCATTAATATTCTCAACTCCTAACTCAAGAAAACCGGGTAAGATTCCCCATGTATTACCTCCATCTAAAGACTTTACAATTCCAGAACCTTTATTACTTTCTATCATACTAAAATTGTTATCAATATTTACGATTGGTCCTGCATTTAGCTTTGAAGTCCCTGCAAATATCCAAGTGGAATTTTTTGAATATCGTATTATATCATTGTCATTGACTCCTAAATAAGATAAATGCTCATCATCAGCCGTATTTACCCATGATATACCACCATTAGTTGTTCTCCAAAAGCATGAATTATTACCAGCTACAACAATATCATTAAAATCTAATGGATTAACTGAAATTGCTGTTATTCTACCTATATTTTGTGCATAAAAATCTCTATCTGGTCCTATTGATTTCCAAGTATATTGATTTTCAAGATTACATCCATTAGATGATTTAGCATACCTTAATTCTGTAAAGAATTTATTGAAATTACCATTTTCATCAATTCTAGTTTCCCAAAACGATTTCCATCTTCCATAATGCATTTTCCATCCATCATCTTCTTCATCACTACTCAGTAATCCGCTTCCTGAAATTGATATACTATTCAGATAAGCATCAACTTTTGATGTGATTTGAAAAAAATTTGTATCTGTAAGGCTTAGAATTGAATCTGGTATCTGCGAATGAACTTTAGATGTGATAAAAAATAAAAAAAATATAATCGTTATTGAATGTGCTTTAAAAGAAATTAAGCTTAAAATAAATTGATTAAAGGTTGTTAGTGTTTTCATGATAAAGAAGAATTGGGTTGATTAATAGAAGGGTTACCAATACAAGGTAATAATAATATTTGTAAATAGCAAAAATATTAAGTATATATTTTA
>CANHVE010000141.1 GCA_947464015.1 Saprospirales bacterium
CTTGAAGATTATTTCAATAAATAGCCGATTACTTCGCAGATATCAATATAGTACTATTAAAATTTTTATAGTATTTTATAACTTTCTATCTTGATTTGTTTAGTATATTTACTTGAATTAAATGACTTCTAATAGTGCATTCTTATTCGGTCATGGCTACTAAAAAAAACTATCTTACCTCATTTACATCTTTTTGGAAAAAAATCGGACCTGGTCTTGTAACCGGTGCTAGCGATGATGATCCTTCAGGTATTGCTACGTATTCGCAGGCAGGTGCAGCTTTTGGACTGGCAACTTTATGGACAGCTATCATTGCCTTTCCTCTAATGGCAGCTATACAACAAATGTGTGCTCGTATCGGACTTATCACCTCTCAAGGATTAACAGGTACGATCAAAAAAAATTATCCTCGTCCCATTTTATATATCATGCTTATTTTTAGTACCCCTGCTATTATTATGAATATAGGAGCTGATATTGCAGGTATGGGAGCTGTAGGCAATTTATTATTTCCAACTATAGATGCCACTTTCTTCAGTGTCTTCTTTACCTTACTCCTCTTAGGATTGATTATCTATCTTCCTTATCAAAAAATCGCTTCTGTATTGAAATATATCTGTATAGTTATGCTTGTATATTTTATAGTGCCTTTTTTATATAAGCAAGATTTACCTGCCATTATCAAAGCCACCTTCATTCCTACGATTCATTTTGATAAAGATTTTATTGCTATCATAGTAGGTATTTTAGGTACTACCATTTCTCCTTATCTATTCTTTTGGCAGGCTTCTGTGGAAGTAGAAGAAATGAAACACAAGAAAAAACATTTAGTAGTCAATAAAAAAATTATTCATGAAGTACAGAATGATGTTGATTTTGGGATGACTATTTCAGGTTTCGTAATGTATTTTATTATTCTTACCACAGGTACGGTATTATACAACTCTGGAGTACATCAAATCGATACCGTAGAACAAGCTGCCATAGCCTTAAAACCATTAGCAGGAAATCTTGCATACTTACTCTTCGCTATTGGTGTTATCGGCACAGGCTTAATTGCGATTCCTGTTTTGAGTGGCTCTCTCTCTTATATCTATACCGAAACCTTTGGTTGGGAACAAGGATTAGATAAAAAATTTCATGAAGCAAAAGGCTTTTATTTAATAATCGCTATTTCCTTACTATTAGGTTTGGGCATGAATTATATAGGCATCTCTCCTATTAAAGCACTGATTTATACTGCTGTTTTATACGGACTAACCGCTCCTGTATTAATAGCTATCATCTTACATATCTCCAATAATAAAAAGATAATGGGCGAATTTACCAATGGTAAAATCACAAATATCTTTGGTGGATTGGCATTTGTGATTATGACAGTAGCTGCTTTAGCGCTGATTTACTTGCAATTCTTTGGTTAAAATCATCTCTAAAAAAAAATAAACTACATTATTTGCATGTTGTAAAAAATAGATTCATCTTTGCAGAGTGAATACTCACTAACTTCTCTAAAAAATGAAAACGGCTATATCTAACAGACAAGCTGAAATAATTGCAGCATCAGGTAGAATCCTTATGGAAAAAGGGATTAAAGGTTTAACGACCAAATGCCTGGCCGACGAAATGAACTTTTCTGAGAGTGCAATCTATCGTCATTTTAAAAACAAGGACGATATCATTATCTTACTATTACATGAATTAGGTACATCTACAGAAGCTCGATTAAAAACAGTCATTAGTAAAACAAAAACTCCTGAAGAAAATATAAGAGCCATATTTAAAAGTCAATTTACATTCTTTCAAGAAAACCCTCATTATGTCATTGCCATCCTCTCCGAATCATTGTTGGATAGCTCCGATGCCATAAAAAATGAATTGTTTAAAATCATGCAATTCATCACTAAAATATTAACTCACGAAATAGAATTAGGTAAAAAACATGGTCATTTTATAAAGGAAATTCAAACAACTGAATTAGTACATATCATTGTAGGTAGTTTTAGGTTATGTATGTTTAAATGGAAATTATCTAATTTCAAATTGGATATAGAAAAAGAAGGTCTTAAAATCATAGATAGCATCTTGCTCTTACTCAAAAATAAATAGTCATTATGATAGCGAAAACATCCAGAAAACATCCAAAAATATATCGTTTAAAAAACTATATTAGTATTTTGATAGTATCGCTTGTTTGCCTACAAATACAAGCCCAAGAGAAAAAAATATTTTTTAATTTACAAGAAGTATTATCTTATGTAAAAACAAAAAATAGCACTTTTCAAAATGCCACAATTCAAACCAAGCTTGCCGAACTCACTTATAAATCAAGTATTGGGAATGTCATCAATCCGCGAATACCTACTAGTGCTCAACTTTTAGACAATACCAAACAACAAGTGAGTTATTTGCCAGCAGAGGCATTCGGTGGACCAGCAGGTACTTTTAAAGAAGCGAAAATCGGGTTGCAATATGTATCAACCTTCAGCTTGCAACCGCAATTTGATATTTTAAATTTGGCAAATATCGCACAAATAAAAAGTGCTAAAATCAATTTAGAACTGAATGACAACCAAAATAAAATCAACGAAAAAAAGATTTATGATCAATTAAACGCTATCTATTTTAATATTTTAAGTTATGAAGCTCAACAAGAAATTATTAATGATCATATTGAAATTGCTCAAAAATTATTACAAGTGACTAATAATAAATTCACAGAAGGAATTGCCCGTAAACAAGAAGTGAATGAAGCTGAAGTGAATTTAATTTCATTACAAGATAAATTGCAACAACTCGAATTCAACTTGCAAATGCAATATCAAAGTTTTGCTTTATTCTTCGAGAATACCGTGGATGCAGATATTCGTCAAAGTGTATGGGATTTCGAAAAAACCAATGAACCCCTGCAAACCAACACCAAATTACTGACACAAAATAATATGCTACAATTAAAAATGGCTCAACAAGATTTACGTGTGGCTCGCTATCAAAACGTACCCGTCATCTCTTTTACTTCTTCCATCAATTGGCAAAACTTAAGCAATAACGGGCTGTTTCATAAAGACTCTCGTTGGACTGATTATAATTTTGTAGGCGTAAAATTAAATTGGGATTTACCTACTAACATTCAAAAATTAACCACGAGCAAAAACAAAGCTTATCAAATTGATATCTTAAAAAACAATGTATTACATAGCGATTTAGAAAATCAAAATGCGAATCTACAAATGGGTATCGAATATCAAAAAGCCTTGAATCAATTGAGCAATATGAAAAAAATATATGAGCTTAAAAAAGATACCTACGAAAAAAACTACAACCAATATATAGAAAATATATTAGCCTTAGATAAATTACTGATCTCCCAAAACGACTTGTTAGCCAGTAGAATCAATTTGATTACCAGTTTAGCAAATATCGGATTTAATAAAAATAAAATTGAAATCAATAATGAATTTTAAATCTCTAAAAAATAAAAACATGCGTTTCCCTTACCTATTCGTAAGTATACTAACGTTCGTACTTTTTTCCTGCAATCAAGAAAAAGGAACTAAACCTGTAATAAAAGATATCAAAGAATTAATCTTTGCCTCTGGCGAATTAAAATGGAAAGATTCGTATAATATCATTGCGCAAACGGATGGTACTTTAAGTGATATGAAATTTGAAGTAGGCACTACTTTAAATTCGGGTGCAGTAATCGCAAAAATTGATAACCCCACGAATATCAATAATACACAAAGTGCTGCAGCTCTCTTGGCTATTGCCAATGAAAACCTAAGCAGCAATGCGCCTGCTATTCAACAAGTAGAAGCCAATATTCAGTTTTTAGAAAATAAATACCAACAAGATAAATTGCAAGCCGAACGATATACTCGTTTATTTCAAACACAAAGTATATCTAAAGTAGAATTTGAAAATAGTCAATTAACTTTTTCAAATACCTTATCGCAATTGAATGCCGCTAAAAATCAAAAACAACTACTACTTCAACAAGCCAAACAACAACAAATCAGCAGCAAAACACAAGTATTAAATAGCGAAGTGAATCAAGCTTATAATCAAGTCATAGTGCCACAAGCAGGCACTGTGATTAAGAAGATGAAGAATACAGGCGACTTTGTTCGTAAAGGCGATATCATAGCTGTAATAGCCGATGCGAAACGTATTGAAGCCGTTTTAAATGTAGATGAAAATAGTATTGATAAAGTGAAAGTAGGACAACGTGTTTTTGTGAAACTAAACACCAATAAAGACAAAGTATATAATGCTACTATCAGCGAAATAGAAGCCGCTTTTGATGAGTCTACTCAATCATTTATTTGTAAAGTATTGTTTGATGAAACATTAAATAATAGTTTATATGGCACCCAACTTGAAGCGAATATTTTAGTTGGCGAAAAAAAGAATGCCTTATTAATTCCCAGATTGAATGTAGGATTTGGTAATAAAGTAAATGTAAAAGGAAAGAAAGAATATGTGAGTATCACACCTGGTATCGTTTCTACCGAATATGTGGAAGTACTTGCGGGTATTGGTAAAGAAGATATCATTTTACCTTTAAAAAAATAAGGATATGAATATTAATGCAGATATTGCTAAAACTTATATCTTTTCTAATAAAAAACTAACTGCTGTAGCGGCATTAGGTGTTTTATTAGGGATGTCGGTGTATATATTTATGAATTCAATGATGGTGGGATTTGATAGAAGTGCCAATGAATCTATATTCCGCTCCACGCCTCATATTCGAGTGTATAAAGAAGATGTTATCAGTCAAGTCTTGGTACAAGAGCATCCCGAAAATTATTTGATAATCAATCCTAAAATTGTTCCTAAAAACAATCGAATCATCAATCCCAATTTAATAATTGAAACCATTAGCAAAGAAAAAGAAGTTACAGTAGTTACTCCACAAGTCAATACCAGCGTGTTTTACAATAATGGAAAATCGCAAATTGCAGGATTAGCCATTGGTATTTTACCCAATCAAGCCAATCAGATGTATAATATCTCATCATTTATGGTAGAAGGTTTATTTGACCAATTGAAATCCAATATGAATGGCATTATTATAGGCAGTGGAGTAGCTAAAAAAATGAATGTGACGATTGGTGATAATATCAATTTAACTTCCTCTAAAGGTGTGAATAGAAACTTTAAGATTATTGGGATATTCAAATCGAATAATTCAAAAGTAGATAATGTTAATTCGTACATCAATTTATCTACTTCGCAACAATTATTAAAAGAAGGCAATAATTATATTACCGATATCAATGTCAATATCAAAGACCCTGAACAAGCCGAAGAGATTGCAAAGAAACTCGCTGCCATGACAGGTTATAATGCCGAGGGATGGAAACAAACCAATGAAACTTTGATGGCTGCATTTCGGATGCGTAGAATCGTTATCAATTTCGTATCCTTAACTATTTTATTAGTTGCTGGTTTTGGTATTTATAATATATTAAACATGACTGTGACTCAGAAAATCAATGATATCGCCATTTTAAAAGCCATTGGATTTAAAGGCAAAGATGTGATACGTATTTTTGTGACACAAGCGGTGAGTATTGGATTTATGGGAGTAATTGGAGGAGTAATCATGGCAACGATTATTATTAAGATGCTGCAACATGTATATATTGGTGGTGATATTGGTTATTTCCCAATTCGGTATGAATTAGCCAAGTATTTACAAGGAGTTGGAATAGGCATGTTTATTACTTTTTGGGCAGGATATATCCCTGCACGTAAAGCAGCTAGTGTTGACCCTGTAAGTATATTTAGAAAATAAGAGTATGGAAAATATCATTTTAAAAACCGAAGGAGTAAACAAATTTTTCTACGACCCGATCGAATTTCAGGTATTGAAAAATATTTCTTTTGAGGTACAGAGAGGCGAATTCCTGACCATGATTGGGAAATCGGGCAGTGGGAAATCCACGCTATTATATATTCTTTCAACGATGGATACGGAATATACAGGGAAATTATACATCGACAATCAACTCACTACAGGATTATCTATTGATAAATTAGCTGAATTAAGAAATGAAAAAATCGGTTTTGTTTTTCAATTTCATTATTTATTAAATGAATTTACTTGTCTGAAAAATGTGATGATACCTGCTTTAAAACTAGGAAAAATTGCTCCTAAAGAAATTGAAGAGCGCGCCTATGAGAAATTAAAAATATTAGGATTGGCCGATCAAGCATTAAAGCCTTCTAATAAATTATCGGGTGGACAGCAGCAGCGAGTGGCTATTGCACGTGCTTTAATCAATGATCCTTTATTGATTATGGGCGATGAACCATCGGGGAATTTAGATAGTAAGAACACGAATATTGTCTTTGATATATTACAAGATTTATCAAAGAACTATGGACAAACTATCATAGCTGTTACACATGATGAAGACTTCGCTAAAAAAAGCGATCGTACTATTGAAATGCATGATGGGGAGATAAAGAGTGCTTAAGTCACGCTATGGCGTGATAAAATTAAGAATTAAAAATTAAGAATTAATAGTTATAGATTCGGGATTAGAATTAAAATTTAGGAATGTAATTTATCAGCTAAATCAATCATTAATTATTAATTATTAATTCTTAATTGATCTCTTAATTTGAAATTTGTAATTCGTAATTAAAAATAAATTGTACCTACAATTAATTTACCTATATTTGTATCCTCATGAAACTAGAAGAAGCGTTAAAGCAAAAGAAACCTTTCGATAGCGAAATTCAAAAATTACTCATCAATATTAACTTTACGAGTAGTTGGTTTAATGCATTATTCCTGCAATCGTTAAAACCATTTGATATTACACCTGCTCAATTCAATGTATTACGCATACTCAAAGGAGCCTATCCTGAGTCGTATTGCAATCAGCAAATCACCGAGCGAATGA
>CANHVE010000142.1 GCA_947464015.1 Saprospirales bacterium
AAACTTATTTTAATTCTAATACACTTCCGTATTCTTCATACACAATTGAAATACTACTATATGGAAACGAGCGAAACGCTCGCACCAACTTAATTTCGTTTTTAATAATAATTTAATAAAGTTTATTGAATAATTAATTCTTAATTCTTAATTCTTAATTAATTCCTACTATCCTCGTATCGCTTTAATTCCCGGTAATTCTTTGCCTTCAAAAAATTCAAGCATTGCACCACCACCTGTACTTACATAACTTACTTGATCAGCTAAATTAAATTTATGAATGGCTGCAACGCTATCGCCACCTCCAATCAATGAGAAAGTACCTTTAGAAGTAGCTTCTGCAATTGCTAAAGCAACTTGTTTGGTTCCGTTACTAAACTTATCCATTTCAAAAACTCCCATAGGTCCATTCCATAAGATCGTCTTAGATTCGCTTATAACCTTACAAAAAGCTGCGATGGCTTGTTCGCCGATATCTAATCCCATCCAACCTTCAGGAATGCTTCTATTGTCAGCTAACTGCGTATTAGCCGCCGCATCAAATTTGTCAGCCACAATTGAATCCACTGGTAAATAGATTTGTACATTTTTCGCTTTCGCTTTTTCCAATAAAGATTTCGCTAAATCTAATTTATCATTTTCGCATAAAGAGCTACCAATATTGCCACCCATGGCTTTAAAGAAGGTATAGGCCATCCCGCCACCAATAATAATATTATTCGCAACGTTCAATAAATTTTCGATGATTAAAATTTTGTCCGATACTTTAGCGCCCCCTAAAATAGCGGTGAATGGTCTTTCGGCATCTTTCATTACTTTTTCTGCAGCACTCACTTCGCCTTGCATACAATAGCCAAACATTTTATGCATCTCATCAAAATGATTTGCTACAATAGCAGTTGAAGCATGCGCTCTATGTGCTGTACCAAATGCATCATTGATATATACATCGCCCAATTCGCCTAATAATTCAGCAAATACTTTATCACCTGCTTCTTCTTCCGGATTGAAACGTGTATTTTCCAACATCAATACCTGTCCCATTTCAAGCGTACCACAAGCTAAAACCGCTTCTGCTTCTACGCAATTAGGAGTGAATTTTACTTCTCTACCTAATAATTTATTTAGGGTAGGTAAAAGATGTTTAGTAGAATATTTATCTTCTGGTCCGTTCTTCGGTCTACCAAAATGCGTCATTAAAATCACTGCCCCACCATCTTTCAATACTTTTTGAATAGTAGGAATAGCAGCTGTGATACGACTCTCATCGGTTACATTAAAATCTTTATCCATAGGCACATTGAAATCGACACGTATCAATGCTTTCTGACCTTTGAAATTGTAATTATCTATATTTATCATGATGAATTTTAGGTTATAAATGTAAAATGTTGAGTTTAGAAATTCATCCTACACTCAACATTCAACATTAAAAATTTATAATTAAAAACTATTAAAGTGTAGCCATATGTTCTACAAGGTCAACGATTTTGTTAGAGTATCCCCATTCGTTATCATACCAAGAAACAACTTTCACAAAATTATCAGTTAAAGCGATACCTGCTTTCGCATCAAAGATAGAAGTACGCGCATCACCTAAGAAATCATTAGAAACTACTTCATCTTCAGTATAACCTAAGATACCTTTCATAGAACCTTCACTTGCATCTTTCATCGCTTTTTTAATGGTTTCATAGCTAGCAGGTTTTTCTAAACGCACTACTAAATCCACTACAGATACGTCAGCTGTAGGAACTCTGAAACTCATACCTGTTAATTTACCTTTTAAAGAAGGTAACACTAAACCAACTGCTTTAGCTGCACCAGTAGATGAAGGGATGATATTTTGGTAACCACCACGTCCACCTCTCCAGTCTTTAGCACTAGGTCCATCCACTGTTTTTTGAGTAGCTGTAACTGCGTGTACCGTAGTCATTAAACCTTCGATGATTCCGAAATTATCGTGTAATACTTTAGCGATAGGAGCTAAGCAATTAGTAGTACAAGAAGCATTTGATACGATTGTATGATTAGCTGTTAATTCAGTATGGTTAACACCCATTACGAAAGTAGGAGTATCATCTTTTGCAGGAGCACTCATCACTACTTTTTTAGCACCAGCAGTGATATGTTTTTGCGCATCAGCTTGCGTTAAAAATAAACCAGTTGATTCAATTACATATTCAGCACCCACTTCATTCCATTTTAAGTTGGCAGGATCTTTTTCTGCAGTTACACGAATCGTTTTTCCGTTCACTACTAAATGACCATCTTTTACTTCTACAGTACCTTTAAATCTACCATGCGTAGAATCATATCTTAACATATACGCCATATAATCAGGCTCAATTAAGTCGTTAATACCTACTACATCGATATTTCCTCTTTCGATAGCTGCTCTAAAAGCTAAACGACCGATACGACCAAAGCCATTAATTCCAATTTTAATATTTGCCATTTTTTAAATTTATTTTTAGGTGAAATAATTTTTTTTAGGGTGCAAAGGTACGTATTCTATGGCTCACTGACAATGAATTATAGCTGTAATTTAAATTTTAATAAAAAAAATTAACAAAATATTGACAACGATAAGAAAAAGTACGTATATTTGCACTCCTTTTTAGGAAATGGCCTGTTCGTCTAAGGGTTAGGACACGTCCCTTTCACGGATGAAATAGGGGTTCGAATCCCCTACGGGTCACACACGCGATAAAAGCCTCAAGTTTACTTGAGGCTTTTTTTATTTCAAGGCCTGCACAATCGCAAAAAATAACTTGTCTTTTTGTTGTTCTTCTTTAGATAATTGCTCAAATGGAATCATACTCGGATGGGTTTTTGCCACTTCATCTTTTATAGCTCCATAGCTCCAACCTGTATTTATTTTCTCTTGCATCCTATAGTCGTGTAGTGCTTCATAAGAAACTTCAGGATGTGCAATAATATAGTTAACATTATGGATAGAAGCATTCTTTTGCCAATCGGGCGCAGTATCCCAACTCACTTGACTAAAGTCGCCAATGCTTTCACAAAAGGCTTTATTGGCTTCGTGACAAATGCGTGCAATTTCTAGGATGTAATGTTCAGTATTCATCTTCATATTGGTTACTATATAGAATCAAGTCTAGCTATTATTCTTCATTCAATGCTCCTATAGCTCGGAAGGCATTCAAATAAATAATACTGACGATGCGTATATCATGACATTAAGATTTGACTAATTTAATTCGCTGTAGTTTTTGATTTTTTAGCAGTACTAATCATAAAGTTTAATCCCACACTTAATCCAATATTATGAAATGGTGCAGTAGGTCTTAACTCATCTTTAGGTTTGTCTTTATCATAGTTATAACCCGAACTATTATAAGTTGTATTATAATTCGCATTATTTGATTTATCGGTTAGCTCATCCACAAATACAACTTCTCTACTATAGGTATTTGGAAAATTATCTAAGGTTAAATAATCTGATTCAACTCCATTCACATCCGTTTGGGTAATTGAATAAGCTTCTACAGTAGTTTTTTTAGCACGCACATCTAATACTTGTGCATTTACCTCAGCAAAAATTCGTATGTTTTTATGTACTTGATAAGTTGCTCCAATAGCGCCAATAAAGCCTAAAGAAATGGTCGCATCTGTTTTTACTTCCACATGTGATTTAATACTTTTAGCTGTTGCAAAAAATGCTGCATTCGGTTTTGGTGCTTCAATATCGATAACATGTTTGATACTTCCATATACTGGAACAGATATGCCTAAACGTGCATAAGGTAATACTTTCCAATTGTCAACTGCTGCAACTAAATTAATAGCAGGCAATAAACTTAATCCGTTAGCACTGGTTTTGGTACGAGTAATAGCACCTGGTCCTAATAATGCCGAAGCATTTGATACTTGTGTAGATTGAATACTTGATCCAAATAAATAGACCATATTCATCTCTACACCAATCCATTTATTAAACATATAACCAACACTGATTCCTATATTGCCTCCTTTACCATACGAGCCTCGAATGGCTTGATATGATTTATTTGTTGCGCCCGTATCTACAATATTCATCATATCTACAATACTAGCTGCAGTTGGTTCTGGATTGCTACCTGGTTGAAATCCTTTGATGCCACTAGTTTTGAAGAAACCTGGCCAAGAATATCCACCATAAACTTTAAAGTTTACGGATTGACTATAACTCATTTGAATAAGTCCAATTCCTAAAATCAGACTACTTAGTGTAAAAAGTTTTTTCATATAAAATATTGGTTTGATTTCAAATATAATAAATATTAAGGATTAAATAGCATGGAGCCAATTCGCAACATGGTGCTACCACATGCTAAGGCTATTTGATAATCACTACTCATACCCATGGATAGTTCTTTAAATGATTTTTGAGTGCTAAAAAATTGACTTTGTATTTGATTGAATATATTTTTCAAGTGTTTAAACTCTTGAGCTATAAGCTTAGTATCTGAAGTGTTTGTTGCCATTCCCATCAATCCTACAATTTCAATATGTTGTAGTGTTTTAAAATTGGGGTCATTCAATAAATCAATTAATTCCTGTTCATCTAAGCCATATTTGGTTTCTTCGCTGGCGATATAACACTGCAACATACACTTGATAATTCGATTATTTGCAGCTGCGTGTTTGTTGATTTCTTCGAGTAATTTCAAGCTGTCAACACTATGAATATAAGAGATAAATGGGGCGATATATTTTACTTTATTGCTTTGTAAATGCCCAATTAAATGCCATTCAATATCGGCAGGTAATTGTTGTTGTTTCTCACAAAGTTCTTGCACTCTATTTTCACCAAATCGACGTAAACCAAAATCATATAATTCTTGTAAAGCCGATAAGGGTTGATTTTTTGTAACAGCAATCAATGTTGCTTGGTGTGCTTTTAATTGAGGGGCTAATTCATTATAAAACGCTGTATTCATTATTCAAATGTAGCTGATTCTTTGAAGTTAAAAAATAATTTTAGCATGCATTTTATAGCAGAACCCATATTTTCATACTACCTTTGTTAAGTGAAATCGCTATTCTACTATACGGCTGTGCTACTTTTTGCCACTACTATTTTCTTTACAGCTTGTAAGGATAAGAAAGTGCGTCCCAAAGATATTTTAAGCAAACAAGAATTTATTGATGTATTATGTGATATTCATATTTCGGATGCATATACCGAGTATAAAGGCTATCAAGCAGATACTTTAGTGATGACCAATCAAATGAATTTTAAAACGGTTTTACAAGCACATAAAGTGAATCAAGAGGTATTTATGAAAACCTATAATTTTTATATGCAAAATCCCGAAGATATGGATTTAGTGTATTTAGAAGTCATAGATAAGCTCAGTCAAATGCAGGCCGATGCAAATAAATAAGTAAAATTTTATTTAGAGCCTCCTTGTAAGCTTGCTAATGTATTACGCACATCAGCTAATTTTTCTTCTTTACTAGCAATTTTTTCTTCCAGCATAGTGATTTTAGCTTCACGAAGTTTCGATTCTAATTGATTTACGTTTTTATCATTTCTTTTTTTGATTTGATAATCTAAATCTTTCTTATCATACTCTTGTGATTTCTCGAGCTTCTGAATGATTTCAGTTAGATCATGAATACGTTTTTCATTATGTTTATTTTCACGATCAGATCTTCTGTTTTTTAACAAGTCAAATGCTTCATCTAAATATTTATGTAATTCTTCTCTGCTAGGTTTACGCAAAGTAAGTTTGATTACATTATTACGATGTTCTTTCAGCTTCTCAAAAAGTTCTTTTGCTGAACCATTATTTTGTATCGATTGAATGGTCTGTTCAATATTCGATTTAAGCTCTGTATATATAGTTTCAGCTTGTTCACCAAATTTTTTATTCTCTTCGGCACGTAAGCTTTTTAATTTTTCAAAAATGGTATTAACTTCTTCTTTTAGCTCATCTACTTTATCTTGACCAATATTTTTTTCTCTTCTATGTTCTAAAATTCTTTCCCATAAAGATTTAGTTTGTTCAAATACATCTTTACTATAGGCTGTAAATGTATTTACCTTTTCTTTGATATCGGTTAATTCATCTACAATCGATTCTACTAATTTTTCTGTCAATAATAAGTAAGCCCACTCATTTTGAAGATTTCTGATTTTACCTGTTTCATCCACCTTGATATCATCTGGTAATAATGAATCTTCACTTAAGGGACGTACAATTTTAGTGTGTGCCTCTGGAAATACTAAATCTTTTCCTTTAGCCCATTCTTTCTCCAGTTTCTCTGCAAATTCTTTATCTATATCCGCTTCTTCAAATACATAAATATCTACTTTAAAAGCCGACTTATCTAACTGTAATGCTAATAATTTTCTCTTTTTTTCTTTACTACTACTCCAAGTTACAAACCTATCTTTCATCTTTGTATTTTTTCTTAGCTTTTATTTATAATTTCTATTCAGTGAAACTACTTATTAATCTTGATTCCTATTCTTTTTTTTAAAAAAATAGAGTGCAAAACTAATGTTATTTATAATTTCGTACAATATTTATACAGGTTGATTCGGAATAATATCATAGAAAAATTAAGGCAAGAATCTGCTGTTACCCTTCCTGGATGGGAGGCACAGAAGAAAATGTCACCTAGTTATCGAGGCGAATTGCAACTCGAAAAGATACTTGAAATGAACCCCAAACGTGGCGCAGTTGCCATTGTTTTGTATGAAAAAGAGGGAAATATACATTTTATATTGACTCAACGACATGAATACGAAGGGACTCATAGTGGACAAGTGAGTTTTCCAGGAGGGAAACAAGAAACCTCCGAATCTATTTTAGAAACGGCTATTCGCGAAACTTATGAAGAAGTTGGAGTTGGATTAGATGCATCAGACTTAT
>CANHVE010000143.1 GCA_947464015.1 Saprospirales bacterium
ACAGAATTAATGCACAATAAATTTTGTGTTATTGATTATAGTACCGTTATTACGGGTTCTTACAACTGGAGCTATAAAGCAGAAAATAATTTTGAGAATGTAATCATTACAAGTAATGATACAACATTGGCAGAACAGTTTATCGCCGAGTTTAATAATATTCGTAGACAGTATTATCCAGATGTAGTCAATGAAGAAATTGTTTTTCCGCTAAACAAGATCATTAAACGATTAGAAATCCTCAATAACTATATATTGCTCGAGGATATTGAAGAGTTGAACAAGGAAACCTCAAAATTGAAGGAATACGATTTTAACTCCGACTTACAAGATATTATTCTTGAAGTAAGGAAAGAAGAATTTGCATCAGCAATTAGCAAAATTCAAAGTTTTATTTCAAAAAATCAGCAACTTTCCATCTGGACAGATCCTGAAATTGCCGCACTCAAACTTGAAATTAAAAATTTAGAAAATCAACTTAGCGGGTATGATAATGAAAAGATAGAAATCGAAAAATTGCTCTCGGAGTTTCACCATCGCCATGCGATTGAATTAGGTGAAATTATACTTGATATTTTGAAATTGCGTAAACTAAAATTCAAAGCAGACAAAATAAAATATGAAGAAGCTGAAAATGACGAAAAACAATATCGTGAACAAGTTGCAACCGAAAAAGAAAAGGAAATCTTTGAACTAACAGAGGAGCAAAAATCAGAGCTGAAAAAGAAATTTAGGAAAGCGACCATTATGTGTCACCCAGACAAAGTGGCTAATGAATTTACGGAAGCAGCCCAAAGAATTTTTATTGAACTAAAGCAAGCCTATGACGCAAATGACTTAAAGAGAGTTTCTGAGATACTTGAAGAACTTGAAAAAGGCAATTTCTTTAAAACAAAATCTGAGACAATTCAAGAAAAAGACTTGTTGAAAGCGGCGATAGCTAAATTAAAAAGACAGATTACAATTCTTGAAACAGAAATTATTGCCATAAAGGAAAGCGATACGTTCCAGACCATTATCAGCATTGAAGATTGGGACGAATATTTCAACATAACAAAAGAAAAATTACAGCGAGAGCTTGAAGAGTTGCAACTTGAAATTGAGGAATAACAATATAACGAAAGAATGAAAATCTGCTACCTGTAACAATTTTACATGTTAAAGTTTATTTAAAAAGTACCGTTTTACATAAAAATGACAGACGACAATAAAAAAGAAAACTCATTGATACCTATTAGCTCTACTGAAATAGTGAGAGCGAGCAATAGCTTGGCGATTACTCAAAAAATTTTAAACGAAATAGAACAAAGATTTGATCCTTTGAAGTGGTGGCAAAGCGTGGATGATGATATGAAAATGGTATTGTATGCCAACATAAAACATATTAAAGAAGTTATATGTGTGGAGGATGCAAGTGAGTTTTCATATTATAAGAGAATATTGCTAGAAGAACAAATAGAATCTATAAAAAAAATAGACATTGAAACTATAAAGACTATATTAAAATTAAAATTGCTCAACGCAAATGATTTTAAATTATCTAACATTAAATCGTTAGGAATATTAACTAATTTGACAGAACTACAATTGCGATCAAATGAAATATCAGATATTAGTTCACTGACCACATTAACTAATTTGACATATCTAAATCTGATGGGCAATGGAATATCGGATCTTAGCCCATTTACTAGATTAACCAATCTGAAAGAGTTAGATTTAGGATACAATCAAATATCAGATTTGGGACCGCTTAAGACATCATCCAATTTGATAAAACTAATTTTAGGTGCTAATCAAATATCAGATCTTAGCCCATTTACTAGATTAACCAATCTGAAAGAGTTAGATTTAGGATACAATCAAATATCAGATTTGGGACCGCTTAAGGCATCATCCAATTTAATGAAACTAATTTTAGGTGCTAATCAAATATCAGATATTAGCCCACTCACCAGATTAACCAATCTGACAGAGTTAGATTTAGGATATAATCAAATATCAGATTTTGGACCACTTACTGCATTATCCAATTTGAGAAAACTAAATTTGGATGATATCCAAATATCAGATATCAGTTGGCTTAACGCTTTAACCAAATTGACAAGTGTAGATTTACATGAAAATCAAATATCAGATCTTAGTCCACTTACCACATTAGCTAATCTGATAGAGTTAGATTTAGGATACAATCAAATATCAGATTTGGGACCGCTTGCTGCATTATCCAATTTGACAAATTTAGATTTGAGCAATAATCAAATAACTGACATAAGACCGCTTGCTGCATTATCCAATTTGACAAATTTAGATTTGAGCAATAATCAAATAACTGATATAAGATCGCTTGCTGCATTATCCAATTTGAATTTTTTAAGTTTGGGCAATAATCAAATAACTGACATAAGATCGCTTGCTGCATTATCCAATTTGAATTTTTTAAGTTTGGGCAGAAATGAAATATCAGATCAACAGAAGGACTATTTAAGAAATAAGTTGCCTTATAGTCATATATCTTTTTAAGATTCTTTCTGCTTTCAAATAGAAATCAACATAAAATACCGAAATAAAATGCAACCCAATGGAGATGTTTTTTTACAGAGTGATGCAATACAAAATAGTTCTTTTATGACTAATGAAATTAAAGATATTGAACTAGCTATTAGTAAATTACTACAAGCAATAAATACTGATTCAGAAGATCATTGGGACAGCATTATTAATATAGAATCTGAAATAGAAAACATACCAGCGTCTGCAAATCGAATTCATATTAGGACTTATGGAGAATTTATAATTGATAGTCAATCTGGGATAAGTACTGCAATCGAATTTCTAATTGCAACTTATGATAATGACAATATTCGAATAACCATTGATGCCTCGAGAAATCATACAAGAAGTCATATTCACATTGGTATTAAACAAGATAAATACCATTCTATCAGCATCGCTATTGATGATGGAACAATTTTAAATAATACTGGAAATATTGCTAGCTGGAAAGTCAAAAAAATCGTGGATTGGGTTTGTGAGAACAGAGAAATAATTGAAAAAATATATCGTTGTATCAACCCATGGGGAGACACAGCTAGTGCAGAAAAAAGAAAAAACAGATTAGCAGACATCGATTAAAACTTCAGATAACAAAAGATTCGTAAAAGTGCTAGTTCAATACTGCTGCGATAGATTATTGAATAAAAAAATGTTAGTAAAAAAATATTAGTAGGTTAAATCACCTACTTCTCAAGCCCCCAAAACTTATAAGCCATTTTAAAACCATAACATAATAAAAAAATGACAGAAGACAATAAAAAAGCAAACTCTTTGATACCGATTAGCTCTACTGAAATAGTGAGAGCGAGCAATAGCTTGGCGATTACTCAAAAAATTTTAAACGAAATAGAGCAAAGATTTGACCCTTTGGCATGGTGGCAAAGCTTAGATGACGATATGAAAATGGTATTGTATGCTAATGTTATATATAGTGAAGAAGTTAAAAAGGAGGTTGGAAGTAATTTTTTAAATGATAAAAGAACGTTATTAGAGGAACAAATAGAAACAATACAAAAAATAGACATCGGTATTATAAAAAGTGTATTACAATTAAAATTTCTTTACGCAAGTGGATTTAATTTATCAGACATAAAACACATAAAGGAATTAACTAATTTAACAAGACTAGAATTGAGCGAAAATAAAATATCAGATATTACTCCGCTCACTAAATTAAGTAATTTGGCAGAACTAAATTTACAATTCAACTCAATATATGACATTAGTCCGCTTTCCACATTAACAAATTTGGCTGTACTAAATTTGCGATATAACCAAATATCTGACATTAGTCCGCTTATTGCATTAACCAATTTAAAAAAGTTAGATTTGGGACATAATCAAATATCAGAGATTCAATCGATAACTACAGCAACAAATTTGACAAAAATAAATTTGCGCTATAATCTAATATCTGATATTAGTCCGCTTATCGCATTAACCAATTTAACAAAGTTAGATTTGGTCAAGAATCAAATATCTGATCTTGGTCCGCTTAGCGCACTAGATAATTTGACAAATTTAGGTTTGGGCTATAATCAAATATCTGACATAAGACCGCTTATCGCATTAACCAATTTAACAAAGTTAGATTTGGTCAAGAATCAAATATCTGATCTTGGTCCGCTTAGCGCACTTGATAATTTGACAAATTTAGGTTTGGGCTATAATCAAATATCTGACATAAGACCGCTAACCACATTAACAAATTTGACACAACTAACTTTGAACTATAATCAAATATCAGATATAAGCCCGATTTCTACCTTAAGTAGTTTAAAATGGTTACATATTAATAACAATATAATAAAAGATATTAGCCCATTTAGCGCGAGTATTTTTGACTCACTTTACCTAGTAGTATAAAGCCTCATTTCCTAAAATCCTAAAACATTTCATTCAAAAGATTTTAAATTTCAAATTACCGAAATCGAATATAAAAATATGAAGTAGCAAATCTGACTTCAAGCTGAGTAGAAAGAAGGAAATTATCTTATGCTTTCAGTGCGAAACCAAACTTCCACCACCTAACTTATTCAATTCTTTTTCTCGGCTCTTCTACAAAAATGCTTAGCACTAAAAATATCGCAACAGCAATATCGAGCACATTCCAAAGAGAACGACCTAGCGCAATTTTTAAAAAGGGTTGAAACAGTCCGGCCAAGGCCACAAAAATAATGGGGTATATTTTATTGCCTTCTTGATGGCTTGCATAGGCAAGGTACAAGAATATAATGGTGGCAACATAGCGCAACAGTTGATAGTAGGCATAAGGCAAATCCAAACAACAAAAACAAAGCAGTAGGGCTAGTATTATCTTCAATATTTTTTGGATGCTCATGGTTGTATGCTTATATTCATTCATTTCTTTGTTTTGCAGGGATTAATCTTGATTGATATTTTTTGAACCTTTATTGCTATGTGACAAAAATTCCATTTCCAAAAATAGCTAAAAGGAATTTAGCCTCTAGATAAAACGCATGAATTATTTTTTATATAAGTTTAACGCAATTACTAAATACATGTGTTCAGCTATTGTGAAATTTTCTTTAAAAATCTCTAAACGCAGATACACTGCCTTCCATCATCCTACTTTTACATTCATCCAAAACAAAAATCTCCAAACAATCAAAAACATGATAGAATAAATAAACAATATAGAATTGATATGGACCTTGCAGATAAACGTTCATACAATAATGCATCAAAAAAATTCATTGAAAATCAAATGCTGTAATTACGAAGTTTGAAAGAGAAGATAATAAAGATATTAGGCGGCAAAACATACGAACCAATTTGACAAAACTAGAATTACGAGGATATAAAATATCAGATGATCAGAAGGTCTATTTATAAACGAATTGCCGGATTGTGAGCCATTTCTTTATGATGCTTCTTGAGATCAAATAGGAATCTATACGCAGATAAGTATAAAAGTATGCAACAAATTATTTATTTTTTAACATATTACAAAAAGTTGAAATAATAACTTACATTTGGTAAGATCAGTAAAAAATTGAAACGCAGGTTTTAGAGAGGATTTAGAACGTGGCTCTCTTGATCACAATATTATCTGGCGTGGATATAATAGTTAGCGGCAACTTTTTAAAGTAGTTAATCTTCATTTATTTAACTTATGATGACAATTGAAAAATTCAATCTTATTTTACCAGAAGTAAGAATTCTATCGGATGAAAATAATACTTACATTATTATTTTTCTTTTTAATGAAGAAGCCGAATGTAAAAAGTTTTTTGACTTATTGACTAAGCACAATAAGCAACCATCTCTTCATTTTTTCAGGACTGTTCAACATGACCACAAACTATTAATTGACTTTAGTTACACTATTACAGATGATAAAATTCAGCAACAAGCCATTGTAATCCCTATTCCAAAGACTCTTGACCAATACCCACCATTAGGTTGGATTACTCACAAAAAGAACTCCAAAGCAGGTTTTGGAATAAAGCGTCAAGGAGAAATTCATGCAATGCTTGGCATGGACTTTCATCCAGAGACAATTTCTTATCATGCACCTGATGACATACCACCACTATACTCCGACTATCTATTAAACTAATGGGCATCACCACTATTTTAAATTACATTTGATAACTAAAATTTTAGACCATGACTGAAGAAGAGATGATTGTTTGCATGACTGAAAAATTGAAATTCCATGAAGATCAGTTGAATGAGTTAAAAGAAAGACTAAATGTTGATTATGAAATCAGTTGGGGTTTAAATAAACCTGCGATGTCAATTAGTTATTTGCTGATGCTTATGCCTCAGAACAAAATTCCTGACGAAATCAAACAATTTTATCAATCTGTTTTTAACTCTTGTATCTCGTCTGGTGCGTAGGAATTTTAGTAATAAAAGCAGCCGCTAACAGCAGTCACTCGCTATTCGGGCATCCTAGTCAAAATCAAAATTTATCTTCTAAGAATATTTTTAGTACATTTATTAATCAGTAGTCACAAATCCCGAACAGCGGGTGGCTGCAAGACGTCCAAGATTAAAACCAAGCTTTTTCTCATTTTTTTAGGCTGCAAACTTTCCCAATTCAACATATGGTGTTCCTCGTTTAACTGTAGCAAATATTCTTGACACATTCACTATTTATGAAGTAAAAACTCAAAAAGTTTGACCGAGGTGATTATGAATGATGCAGCGGTGCAATACTATGTCTGCAAATCGGTGCTCAAAAGGATTCAGGCTTTTAATATTGTTTTGGCAACAAGCGATGGGGGTTTTGAGATCATTGATGTTACCGCAAAGCTCGAGGAAAAAATGGCCAGCATTCCTAAAAATATCGAAAAG
>CANHVE010000144.1 GCA_947464015.1 Saprospirales bacterium
AAGCTATAAGTTGGAATAGATGCTAGATACTAGACGCTAGATACTAATTGAATAACAAACAGTATTATTATATAACAATCGAATTAATTAAATAACATCTAGATTAAATATCTAATATCTACCATCTAATGTCTAACATCTAATGTAATATGACCAATAGACAATTATATTTATCGCATGTGGCGCAAACAATAGCAACGCCTTTAGCATTAGAAATCGAAAAAGCTGAAGGCATTTATTTATATAGTCCGGAGGGTAAAAAATATATTGATGCTATATCAGGAATCAGTGTAAGCAATGTAGGTCATTGTCATCCACATGTAGTGAAAGCAATTCAAGAACAAGCTGCGAAGTACATGCATTTGATGGTTTATGGAGAATATATATATACTCCACAGGTTAAATTATGTGAGAAGTTGGCAAGTATATTACCTAGTACATTAAATAATGTATACTTAGTAAATAGTGGAGCTGAAGCTACAGAAGGTGCAATCAAGCTAGTTAAAAAATATACAGGAAGAAGTAAATTAATATCATTTCATAAATCTTACCATGGAAGTACCAACGGTGCTTTGAGTTTAATGGGAGATGAATATTTTAAAGCAATGTATAGACCATTGCTACCCGATACAAGGCAATTAAATTATGGAGAATTAGCTGATTTATCATTTATTGATGAACGCACAGCGGCTGTATTTTTTGAGCCTATACAAGCAGAAAGTGGAATTCAAATACCAAGTAAAGAATATGTACAAGCATTACGAAAAAAATGTGATGAAGTAGGAGCCATATTAGTATTTGATGAAATACAGACTGGCTTTGGAAGGACAGGTTCGATGTTTGCCTTTGAATCATTCGGAGTTGTTCCTGATGTATTATTATTAGCTAAAGGAATGGGAGGAGGATTACCAATTGGAGCATTTATTGCGGATCAAAAAATAATGGCTGTGTTTATGGATAATCCTATTTTAGGGCATATCAGCACCTTTGGAGGAAATGCTGTAACTGCATCAGCATCATTGGCATGTATAGAAGTGCTCGAAAATGAAAAGTTAGTACAGCAAGTAGAAAGTAAAGGATTGTTATTTGAAAAATATTTGCCTATAGATAAGGTAAAAGCCTTTAGAAGAAAAGGATTGATGATGACATTAGAATTTGAGTCGTTCGAGATAAATAAAAAAATAATTGATGCTTGTATAGAAAAAGGATTGATTACAGATTGGTTTTTATTTGCCCCACATTGTTTACGAATAGGTCCACCTTTGATTATTCAAGAAGATGAAATTATTCAAATTTGCAACATTATAACTCAAGCGATTGCAATAAGTATATAAATAAATACAATCAAATAGATCTACTGACTTATTGTTTCTGTTTACTTTTGAGGAAAGATATAAAAAAAATACTGCCATTATTTTCTTCTGATTCTACCCAAATACGTCCATTATTTTGTTCTACAATTTTTTTACAAATAGCTAAACCAATACCTGTACCTTCATAATCGGTTTTTGCATGTAGTCGTTTAAAGACTTCAAAAATTTCTACTTGATTTTTCTTAGGAATGCCAATGCCATTATCATGTACCGAAATAATTATTTCTTTATTAGAGGTGAATGAATCTATTTTGATTTTAGGTATTTTACTCTTGTTGTATTTAATTGCATTTTGTACTAAATTCAAAAATAAATCATGCATATGTGACTCAGGAGCTTTGATTTCGGGAAGCTTTGAGGATTTGATAACTACATTACGTTCTTTGATAAGCAGACTTAAGTTATCTTTTAAAATTTGAATGGTTTTATTTAAATCTACTTGACCTATTTCAACAGGTTCTTGAACTTGAATATATTGATTGAGGTCTTTTATAAGTGCAAAAATTCGAGAAGAAAATAATTCGATATAGTTTAAATATTCTTTTTGTTGAGGATTTATATCTGTTTTAAAAGATCTAATTAAAAGCTGAACATAATTATTTAAGGAGCGAATAGGTTCTTTTAAATCATGAGAAGTGATATAAGTAAATTGTTTTAATTCTTCATTAATGGATTCAAACTCTTTGTTTTTTTCTTTTAATAAATGAGCTTCTTTTTCTTTTTCTTGAAGTGTGAAATTAAGTTTAGCATTGTAAAGGGCGCTTGCTTTATCAAATTTGAATACAATTTTGCTAATATCTACATATTTCAGCATGTATGTATTGGCATTTTTGTGGTTTTTTAGAATATTATAATTTAAATATAATCCTTTATAAATGTCTAATAATTCAGAATTATATCCATGTTTTTCATAAAAACTTTCAGCTTTTTTATTGTGTAAAATTGATTTTTTATATTCTTTATGCAGCTGGTAAGTTAGAGCCAAATGCATGTGATGTGTAGCAATCGAGTATGGGTTATTTATTTTCTTTCTTATCTTATAGCTTTCTTTATGATATTCAAAAGCTTTATCAAATTGATTTAATTCAGCAAAAGAAGTAGCTAAGTTGTTATAACAAATGGCTAATTTATCAATCGTACCATGTTTTTTGGTAACATTCAATGACTTTATTAAATATTCGTTTGCTTTTTGATGTTTATTAAGATTGCCATAATAAGCCGCGTATAAGTCGTAGCAGCTAGCAATACCGCTATATTGATTATACTTTTGATATATTTTTTTTGCAATTTCGATGTTTTTAGGATCAAATTCTTCGAAATTATTAATTCGATGTAAGATTCCTAAGTTTTGTAGACAAGTGGCAGAAAGTAGTTCAGCTTCTTTATTGTCTGGCTCTATCTTTCTAAAAGATTCAATCGCAATATTGTAATTTTTAAACGATTCAAGATAATTGCCAATATGATGATTAAATATGCCTAGTCTATAATATATCTTTCCATTTAATAAATAATCCTTTTGGATGTATTTATGATCCAGTAATGTTTTATGTAAAATTTGAATTGCCTTTGTATAATCCCGTTTATATATACTAATAGCAACGCAATATAGAATAGTGAGTTGGATTTTCAAGTTTACATCTGAAGCAGGATCTTGATAAAGATAAACTCTTTTAATATGCGAATATGTATCGTTTGAGTTAGATGAAATTTTGGTAGTAATTTCATCAATTATAGCATTATTTATAAGAATTTTATTCATCTAATGTTAAATATAAAAAATTATTTTTTACTATAGTGTATTATAGGGTAAAAATATTTTTCAATCAGTACTTAATAGAGGCTATTTATATGATAGAAAAGTGCTAATAAACTAAATAGACTTTTTATTTAATTTATGTAAAGTATGAGCTTTATCAAAAACATAAGCAGACTTTTTTAATTCGTTATGTTTTAATAAGTAATGATAAGCTTTTTTGTATTGATTGGTTGCTGCATAAGTATCGGCGAGCCCTTTATAGATGTCGATTAATTCAGTTTTATATTCTTTATCTTCAAAGAAATCTAGTGCTTTACGATAATGAGTAATTACCTTTTTAAAGTCTTTTTTCTTCAAATATGTTTCTGCTGTGAAAATATCATGAAGTGCAAATAAGAAGTCGTTTTTTAGTAATTCTAATTTTTCATAACTTTTTTTGAGATAGGAAAATGCTTCATCCAATTTACCTTGATTACTATATATATTGGCAATATTAGAAAAACAAATAGCAATACCATCCACTTTATCGAGTTCTATATTTAAGGTAAGTGCTTTTTTGTAATAGGTCATTGCTTCTTTATAGTTCTTTTTATTTGCAGCATAGGTTGCAAATAAATTATAACAATTGGCAATACCGAATTTTGCATTTAGTTTGGTGTAGATCTGTAAAGCTCTATTTATATCTTTTTTATTATACTCTTCATAGTCATTTAATTTACATAAAGCACCAATATTGATAAGTGCATTAGCAATATTTTGTTCTTCAAGAGGTTTAATATTTTCTACTTTTTCGTATTGTTCAATGGCTTTATGGTAATGCAAAAAAGATTCAACATAATCACCTAAAAAGTGATGAAAAATTCCAAGGAAAAAATCTAATTCTGCTTTTAAAACAATAGGTGAATCAATATAACGTGCATCTTTAATTGCTTTATTTATTATTTCTACAGATTTTTTATAATTTGATTTATGGTATCCTAATAATTTAGCATAGATGATAGAAAGTTCACATATTAGTCTGTAATCGCTTGATTTGTCAAGGTTTGTATATAATTGAACAACATGCTTAAAAGCATCATTTTCATGATTTATAAGTTTTTGAGTAGCATTTGCAATTAGTTCACTAGTTAAAATAACGTTATTCATATCGTATTGTCAAAGATATAATCAAATTATGAAAAATTATAATAATTGACACATAAGTGATTACTAACTACGTAAGTATTATTAAATTGAAAGTATGGAACTAGATATTAAAAATAGTAAATAAGCTGAATAATACTCTTCAATGGTTTCTTATAAATTAGATATAAGAATTAATAAATTAACCAAATAGATTGTACTGATTATTTTTAAATTAGAAATGCTATAAATTATTCATACCGTAAAGCATCAACTGGATTTAGACGTAATGCTTTTAAAGCTGGGTATATTCCAGCAAGAAGACCAATTATAAAGGAAGAAGTTAAGCCAATTAAAATCCAATTCCAAGGAATTATAACGGCAGTTTTTAAGAAAACAGCCACTAAGCTACCTAATATAATTCCTAAAAGAATACCACAGATTCCTCCTAGTAAACAAATTAAAATACTTTCACTTAGAAATTGAATCATGATATCGCTCCCTTTTGCACCAATAGCTTTATTTAAACCAATTTCTCGTGTACGTTCATTTACGCTTACAAGCATAATGTTCATCAGTCCAATGCCGGCGCCAATGAGCGTAAGTATGCCAATAAAAATAGTGGCTAATTTTATACTAGAAAGTATGCTAATTAATTTTTCGGCATTGCTATCACTTTTCTGTATTTCAAAATCTTCTTTAGTGCCGAAACCTAATTTTCTTAATTTTCTGAATAAGCCAGTTGCTTCATCAATAGCTCGTTCCATATCTTCTGCCTTATTTACATAGACACTTATTTCATAGCTCACATCTTTCATATCATAATTTTGTCGGGCTGCATTATAGCCAATAAGAACAATATTATCAGAGCCACCCATGCTTTGACCTTTGCTTTGAATACTACCTATCACACGGTATTTTGCGCTTCCAATGGTAAGAAGAGAGCCTAATACTTTAGTTTTGTCTTTGTATAGTTTTGTAATTAATTCTTCCCCAATAATACATACACTTACTCCATTATCAATTTCTAATTTGCTAAAATTTCTGCCATCTTTTAGACTTAATCCCGCAATAGTTAAATATTCTTCATCGATAGCTCGAACAGTAACATTAGGATTTGTTTTTTTATCATTGTATTTACAAACGGCATTTGGGCTTACTCTAACATGCATAGATACTTTGGAAGGGAACTTGAAACTTTCTTTAAATTGTTGAGCTTGTTTGATATCTACTTTTTTATTTACTTTTTCATCAGGTCTGCCATCAAATACCATCCCTTGATTGATAATACTAAAAGTATTGGTGCCCATAGTTGCAAAATTGCCACGCATACTATTTTCTAATGCATTGATAGATGTGATAATACCCACTAAAGAACCAATCCCTAAGCTAATAATAAACATCGTTAAAAAAGTACGAAGTTTATTACTCATGATAGAGCGCCAAGCCAATTTGATATATTCACTAAATTTCATGTAGCTTAGTTCTTTAAGTTTTCGAATGGTACAAAAATATATTCTGTTTCTGCAGCATACGCTTTTAATTCGTTATCATTAAATAAAAATATAATTCCTTTGTTGCTAAGGTAGAAGTTTTCTGGTAGTTCTTCTACTTTATCTACCATAAACATCTCATCAGTTTTGGAAGTGAAATCGTCCTCTTCGTTAATGTTATAGATAAGTTTAATTTGATTATTTAAAGTAGCTAAAAGATTATCCTTACCATATTTTTTTATAAGGTCCATACTAGTGATTTCCTTTTTCAGATTTTTATCATAATTAATAATCGAAATATATTTGGTTGGATGAGAAGTAAATTCGGTAAGTTTTAGGATGAAATAATCTTTGTCATTTCGTATGATATGAGGATACATGCCACGAGTAACAGATAGGCTTGCATCATAACATGAGTCATTATTCGACAGACTTAATTCTTTTAACTCAGCTAAAAAAGTAGCATAACGTAAAGTTGCTTTTTGAATAATCAAATCTTTGGTTGTGGTAGCTTCTTGTAAGAATGCATCGTTTTGAATTATTTTCTGTTGAATTAAATGATTGATATTTTTTTCTGAACTAACTGGAATGGTATAATGAAAATCTATGGTATAATCATTTTTAAGAATATCTGTAAAGGTTTTAGAGGTATCATAGCACTGCATTTCAATTCCTGATGTAGATGCCTTATTCAATTCAATTAAACTAAAATCTTCAATCATACTGCTATCTGCATTGAACCACTGACCGCTAAAAGATTTGTCTTCTAGAAAAGAGCCTATAAATAATTCGTCAAACTTTTTGCTGCCTTTAGGGAAATGTTTTAATACTAGATGATTGGATTCAATAGTTCCTTTTAATAAATGAGGATCCGCCTCATCATCAAATTGATAAGATGCTTCAAAAGAATTTAAAGAAGCGATATACACCATATTCATAGAGATTGATTTAGCTCCTAGTTTTCCTGTAAGATACGAATAGAATGGTTTAGAACTACTGAAAGGATATGTGTTTGGTGCTATTGTATGTAAAGAAGCAGAAGCGTTTTTTTTGTTATTACAAGAAGTAAAACAATAGGTCAG
>CANHVE010000145.1 GCA_947464015.1 Saprospirales bacterium
TTATTTTAAATATTATGCTTTTTTGACAAATCGCATATAATACTCTTCGTATTTAGGTAATATTTTATGAATCTCAAATTCTTTTGCTTGTGCCAACGCATTTGCCTTAAACTGATTGAGTCGATCTTCATCTTCTAAAATGTAAATAGCATTTTTCGACATATCTTCAATATCTCCTACATTACTCATAAATCCTGTTTTCCCATGTATATTTATTTCGGGCAAACCACCTGTATTACTCGAAATAACAGGCACTTCACAGGCCATGGCTTCTAAAGCAGCCAATCCAAAACTCTCTTTCTCTGAAGGCAATACAAACAAATCTGCAATAGCTAATAATTCTTCTACTGCTTCTTGTTTGCCTAAAAATCTTATATCCTCACAATAACCTATACTTCTGCAAATATTTTCCACATTGTTTCGCTCTGGTCCATCACCAACCAACAATAATTTTGAAGCAATTTTATCGCGCACATTTTTAAAAACATAAATTACATCCTCAACTCTTTTTACTTTTCTAAAGTTAGACGTATGTATTAAAATTTTCTCATTATTCGGGGCGATTAATTTTCTAAAATGATTCTTATCTTTTTTAATAAATCGTTTTAAATCGATAAAATTATGAATCACCTCAATATCTCTTGTAATCTTAAAATTATCATAGGTATCTTGCTTTAAGCTCTGTGATACTGCTGTAACGCCATCCGAATGATTGATGGCAAATGTTACCACCGGCGAAAAGGAAGGATCTTTCCCCACAAGTGTGATATCCGTTCCATGCAAAGTAGTGATAATAGGAATATCAATCCCTTCATCTTTCAATATCATTTTAGCCATATAGGCTGCTGAAGCATGCGGAATGGCATAATGTACATGTAAAACATCTAACTTTTCATATTTAATAATATCTACCATCCTTCCTGCTAATGCCGTTTCATAAGGAGGATATTGAAAGAGTGCATAATTCTCAAAACTAACTTCGTGATAAAAAACATTCGGTTGAAAGGCATCCAATCTAGCCGGTTCACTATAGGTAATAAAATGAACATGATGCCCTTTATCTGCCAAGGCTTTACCCAATTCTGTTGCAACAACACCACTTCCTCCAAATGTTGGGTAACATACAATTCCTATATTCATACTTGGTTTTTATTTGTATAAGTAAAATTAATACAAAATAGTTCATTTCCTTTTCTAAATCATCTCTTGTATCATCCCTTACACTTTAGCAATAGGACCCAGTTATTGAATAATATCCACTTATTTTAATAAACAATCGCTTGAGGATAATAGACATAAATAAATGCTCAATTCATAGTATTTTTGAATTATAATTTTGGGATTTTGAGTAAACTTAAAAATTTAGCCGGACAAACAGCCATATATGGTATAAGTACGATATTAGTTCGACTCATCAATTATGTATTAGCTCCGATTCAAACTAGAGTCATTACTGATCAAGCAGCATTTGGAATTATCTCAGTCATTTTTGCATACATCGCTTTTTTGAATGTCATTTTTATGTATGGAATGGAAACTTCCTACTTTAGGTTTGCATCTAAAGCTGAAGATAAAAATCAGGTATTTAAAACAGCCAATACTATGTTGTTTTTTAGTACTATTTTATTGGTTTCCTTATTGATTATTTTTGCTCGCCCTATTGCTCAATTTATTCATTATCCTGATCATGCTAACATTGTAAAAGTATTTGCACTCATTATCGGATTTGATACCCTAGTAAATATTCCATTTGCAAAACTTCGTCTGGAAGGAAAACCAATAAAATATTTACTTATTAAACTTTGTAATGTATGTACCAATGTTGGGTTAAATTTATTTTTTCTAGCTCCAGCATATCTACATAAACCCGCATTATTTGGTGTAATTGGATTTTATTTTAATGAAAATTATATTGTCTATTATGTATTTATTGCTCAGTTAATCGCTAGTTTTTTGACCTTTGCCATATTTCTACCGAGTATATTTAAAACAGGTTTAGAATGGAACAAACAAATTGCTAAAACCTTATGGAAGTATGGTTCTCCATTGATTATTGTAGGTTTAGCCGGCATTGTAAATGAAGTTATCGACCGAGTTATGCTGAAAAGATTTCTTTCTGGGACTCCAAATGAAGTGGATGTAAAAATTGGTATTTACAGCGCTTGTTATAAAGTAGCCATATTGATGAATCTATGTGTACAGGCCTTTCGAATGGGGGCTGAACCATTCTTTTTCAAACAAGCTAAAGAGAAAGATGCCAAAAAAACAAATGCAGATGTGATGCTTGTATTCTCCATTTTTATGCTAGCCATGTTTTTAGTGATTAGTTTATTTTTAAACTATTTCATCGCCATCATAGGTAAAAATTATCGTAGTGGATTATATATTGTTCCATACTTATGTATTGCTTATTATTTATTAGGTATATTTTATAATCTTTCAACCTGGTATAAACTTACAGACAAAACACATTTAGCAAGTTATGTCTCCATAACGGGTGCTGCAGCAACAATCATCTCAACTTATATACTCATTCCACATTTTGATATTTTAGCAGGAGCATTAGGAACTATTGTTGGCTATGGTACTATGTGTATTTTATCCTATCTAATGGGTCAAAAATTTTATCCTGTTCAATACAACTTATCAAAAATGTTATTCTATTTATTATTTGCATTAGGTTTATATACTATTTCTCATCTTTGGATTCAACATCAAGTTAATAATGAATGGATTCGAGTAACAATTCATCTTCTATTTATTATTTTATTTATTAGTGTTGCTTATTCATGGGATTTTAAGAGTAAAATAAAGCTTGATAAAAACAATGCACATGAATCATAAAGCCATTACCATTCAGAAAGTAATTGTAGTCATTACACTACTATTAACTGCTGCAAAATTTGTTGCCTATGGTATTACACATTCCAATACTATCTTAACAGATGCTCTCGAATCTATTGTAAATATTATCACTAGTGTATTTGCATTATACAGTATTTATATCGCCTCAAAACCTCGTGACAATAATCACCCCTATGGACATGGTAAAATTGAGTTTATTGCTGCGGGGATGGAGGGAATGTTAATCGTAGCTTCTGGTATTATCATCATTGCTAAATCTGCCACAAATTTCTTTCACCCAAGTACTATAGATCATATTTGGATTGGTAGTATTGTAATTGCTGTTACTGGTATTGTTAATTTAATCATTGGCAGATACATGGTAAAAAAAGGCAAAGAATTAAATAGTATTGCATTAGAAGCCGATGGCAAACATATTTATTCTGATTTTATGCTTTCAGCAAGTGTAATTATAGGCGCTGGGATTTTATATATCACCAAATTAGCTTGGTTAGATAGTGTAATAGCAATTATAATTTCTCTTTGGATTATTTTTATGGGAGCACGATTAATTCGTCAATCTTTAAAAGGAATCATGGATGAAGCGGATGATGAAATATTAGGCGAATTAATTAGTACCATAAATAAAATCAGAAAAGATCAATGGATTGACATCCATAATATGCGTATGATTCAATATGGTAAAACTTTGCATATTGATTGTCACATGACTTTACCATGGTATATTTCTTTAGATGAAGCTCATGAAGAAATTGATACCATTGATAAAAAAATAAATGAATTACATCCAGGGGAATTAGAATTTTTTATTCATGCAGATCCTTGTATTCCTAATTCTTGTAAAATTTGTTGTATTTCATCTTGTAAAGAACGTAAAGAAGCTTTTACGCATAAAGTGGACTGGACACTTGAAACATTACTCATTAACAAAAAACATGGTAGCTAAAAATATTAAATTATTTATCTATTGTTTTATAAATTGCTTATTACTCAGTATCTCTGCATGTAAAAGCAATCCTCCTGTTAAGGAAGTTAAAAATATGGAGTCGAATTTTACTAATGAAATTACATACGAAGAAGTTAGTAAAACAACACACAAAGCAGGTATACCAAATGAAGCCTATGAAGTAGCTGAATATGTTGAAACTTATCATAAAGCACCTAAAGGCTATGTAGGTGGAAGAGTTTTTGAAAATAGAGAACATCATTTACCTACTGAAGACGAATCTAATCATCTAATCGTTTATCAAGAGTTTGATATTCATCCAAAAATAAAAGGCGTAAATAGAGGAGCCGAACGAATTATTATCGGAAGTAATTTAGCTAGGTACTATACGTCCAATCATTACAAAACATTTATTGAATTTTAATTTTATATCATGGAAAATGGATTTTATATCGTCGATCAACTTGATACTATCAATACTGAACCTAATAGTATAGTTGTAACTATTGAAGGGGCAAGTATTCAAAACATGGATGATTTTTATAATGCATTTAGTGATGCCTTCTCTTTTCCTGAATATTTTGGTGAAAATACTGAAGCCTTTTACGAATTGATTAACGACTTAGATTGGCTCGATGAAAATGCTTTTATTATTATACTAAAAGACTACGACAAAATGTTTGCTAATGATCTTGACGATAAACAAATGTGTTTAGAAATGCTCTATCAAAGCGCATTAGAATGGCAATCGGTTCCTAATTACGAAGGGGAAGAAGAATTTAGAAGTCCTGCTATTTTCAAAATCTATATTGAAAAAAATACTCAAATCATCTCCCATTTAAAAGAAATGGAAATTACAGAGAATGTATTTATCCTATAATTTTAATGACATACGGATACCATATGATGATACCCACTACTAATGATGTAATGGCTAATATCAATACGGCACCCGCAGCTGTGTCTTTCGTTCGTCTAGCCCATTCCTCTTGTTGTGTAGTAATTTGATCCACTAATAGTTCAATGGCTGTATTACATAATTCAGCACTTATTACTAAGCCTATACATAGGAGTATGATACACCACTCTATAGTAGAAATATGTAAGTAAAAAGATAGTAGTATCGCACAGATTGCAGCAAATACATGTATCTTGATATTATTACCTTCTTGAATACTTTCAACAATACCTTTTAAGGCAGGTTTAAATGAACGAATGGACTTCCTTATTTGCATGCTTAGTAGGTTTAGCGGCTTGTTGTTGATAGATATTTTTAATCCAAACAATTTTACCTGTATCAACAATTCTTACCAAAAATACACTAAATAATAGAAATAATGAGAATAGAATCAGGTATATATGCTTACAATACTTTTGATGATAAAATCCCAGAAATAGTTGTACTGATAATACTATATAAATAATTATAATAAGTTTTTGAGAACTCTGCGCTAAAAATAAATTTCGAGCAATATAGATGGATACATCAATATGTAAAAATGCGATGATATACCAAATGAAAGAAGTATTCTGCTTGATTTCATTCAATGCTTGTTTGAAATGGGCGCTTAAACTTAATGGATGATGTTGCATGATATTTTATTTTTGATGAATTAATATGAACTAGATCTACTAGAATCGAGTAAACGTGCTTGGTCGTTTCTTATAATATATATGTTCGGATTTTTAGAGATTAAAGCATTGTATATTTTTTCATCTATAGTATAACATTCAATCTTTTTCAATTGAGGCATTTGTAATAAAATGGCTCCTAATTCAGAATTGATAGAGCTGATTTCTATACTTTCTAGCGCATGAAATTGTTTCATGAACGCAACATCATTTATATCACATTGTTTGATCACCAGTTTTTTAAGATGAGGCATTTGTAACTTTTTTAAATCTTGTAAATTTTGACAATAGCTTACATCTAAAACTTCCAACTTAGGCAATTGAAATGTATCATAAAATTGAATACGGTTCGAACTCAGATCTAACTCTTTTAATTGTTGTAATGGTTCTATAAATGAATAATCGTTTGAATTTGTATTACTCATAAATAGATTTTCTATAGAAGAAGGCAAGTAACAACTAGATGTACCTAAATTATTATTGTTTAAGTTTAATTCTTTTAGATCCTTAGCTAATGTAAGATTAATGATAGCATTTAGCTGGTTAGATGATAAATTTAATTTCTGTAGATGATTTGTATTAGATAAGTTAGAAAGTATATTTAAATTTTGTAATTGAGTATTAGAGAGATTAAGTTCTTTCAGTTGATTGATTAACTTTTCACTTAAAATAGATACGGTATCTGTTTGAGTTGATAATTTAGTGGAAGACGATACATCTAATTTCTCTAAAGTTGCTAAAGTTGGGAGCTTTATAGAAGGACTTAAAACGCCTGACACTTTTAAAGATTTTAAGTGTTGCATATTACTAAGCACTTCTATACTTTTTAAAGGATTATTACTGATATCTAAATTTTCAAGTTGTTTAAAATCTTTTATTTTATCAATGTTATAGATCGAATTATTTGAAATATTTAAAGAGGTAATTTGAATATAAGGAGTTATCTTATGTATACTACTAATTTGTGTACTACTTAAATTTAATTCTTTCAAGTGAGGTAGTGCAGGCCAACGCTGTATGCTATCTAACATATTAGCAGATAAATCTATAACTTGTAATGCAGGTAGTTGTGAGAGTTTGGAAATATCTTTCAATTCATTATTGCTCAAGTTTATTTCAATCAAATGCTGTAAAGGCATAAGAAACGACAAATCATTAATTTTTAAATTTGAAGCATTCAGCTTTTGAATAGCTTGTTGTTGATCTAATTTCGAAATCATTCTATAACTTATTTGTCTTCTATAAGTGAGCGAACGAAAATCATGTTGATTATATTTTATGAGAATGTTACTCATTTTAGTATCTAGTATTTTTTTCAATACGGGTTTTCTAAAATCTGTATCTGGCAAACTTTGATAATAATTCCAAACTACTGGAAA
>CANHVE010000146.1 GCA_947464015.1 Saprospirales bacterium
TATATTACTAACATTATATTGTGCATATAAATACATTTATATGTATTTATTATTGTTATTCAATTACTTATGCACTATATTATTTTTACGTTAAATTATGAAAACACTTTAATTTCAGGGTATGTAACATAAAAAAACACATAACTTTATGTTTTTCTGTTATTTATATATACTTTAGACATTAATTTATTTGCTAACCAATTATAAATTAGGCATCTATGATCGAAATGATTTCAAAAATTAATGAGAACAAATAGGTTACATATTTTTTTAATAATCTTAAATGACATTTCATTCTATTAAAAATGCGATATTATGAAATCGCAAAATAGATAAATTTTAGATGATTATATCAAATTTAGTAATATTGAATCTAATTCTTTTTTGAAATATTTATTTCTAATTTTATCATTGCACCTATGCACTATGGACTTGGTCGAATCGATACACTAAATTATAATCAATTATAACTTTAATAAGGTCCACCTTTTTTTACTGGTGGCTTCAATTCATCTTTAGTTTGATCTTGAAACTGCATTTTAGTCTTTTTAAACTTTTTATCTGCTTCACCCATATCATATTGAATGGTTCCTATTTTTTCAATTTGTGAATCGGTAGGTTTTCCTTCATAAAATGATAAGCCAAAATACAATTCACTGAGTCGATCTCTTAAGGCATCTTCATCCACAAACGCTACATTCCCACCTTCTTTGACAGGTACTAATATTTTTCGTATTACTTCAAGGCTATCATTATAAGCTCGTAAAACATTACTTGCTTTACCTTCTTTAATAAGTGCTTGAATTGGTCTTTGTATACTTAAAACAGAATCCATTAAAGAAGCTAAGTTTTCTTGTAATTTAAATACTTGATCTACTGCCTCATAGTTTTTTGATCTATCATTTAAACTTATTTGCGCATTTTTATCTTCGGTTAATGTTAAACTACCTTCATAACTTGCTGCACCCACTAATAATTTAATTTTATAAATACCAGGTTTTACAAATGGGCCTACTGTTCCACTCCAATCTGCACGTCCACCTCCCTCAGCTACACGTGGTGGTTTACTTCTCATATTCCAAGTGATCATGTTAATCCCTTTTCGTTTAGTTCCAGGCAATTCGGTTACTACAATTCCATTTGCATCTAGTATCTGAACTTTTACATCCCCACTATTTACTCTATCTTTTAAATAATATTTAATAATTGCTTCTTCTGTTGAATTTGGTGCTGTAAAACCACCTGCATTTGGCCATGAACCTCCATAATGTCCAGTAGTAATGGGAGTAGCTTTGGTACTTAACACTTTCGCTGCACTATTTAAAACCTCTTTATTTAACTCTCTTAACAGCGCTATATTATCTATAATTAAAATACCTCTACCATGTGTTCCTAATACTAAATCATTACTTTTAGGATCTATTTGAATATCGCGCACTGCTATATAATCAGGCACTTTGGCTTTCATTTGTATCCAAGAAACACCCCCATCAATACTAGTATATAATCCCCATTCAGTTCCTAAAAACAAAATATTTTTATCTACTAAGTCTTCTTTAATTTTATGTGCGTATCCTTTAAATACACTACTACTTAATAATGACCAAGTATTTCCTCCATCCATACTTTTGGCTAAATAGGTTTTCATATCACCATACATATGATTATCAAAAGTTGCATACAACACATTTTTATCAAATTTGGATGGTTCAATACTACTTATCCATGTTTGTGCAGGGATACCTGCTTGCTTATAATTATCTGCATAATTTTTCCATGTCGTACCATTATCTCTACTAATTTGTAAATTACCATCATCTGTACCAACAAAAATCATAGTAGCATCAATGGGTGATTCTGCAATTGTAAAGATAGTACAATGATTTTCTGCACTGGTATTATCATTAGTCAATCCACCACTTTCATCTTGTTTCTTTTTTGCAGGATCATTAGTAGTTAAATCATTACCTAATGGGGTCCACGTGATTCCTTTATTTTCACTTCTATATAAATATTGAGCCCCCATATATAATCTAGAAGGTTGACTAGGCGATACATAAATAGGTGTATTCCAATTCCATCTTAACTTTTCTTCACCAGCCTTTGCTTGTGGTTGAATATCCTGACCTTGGTTGGTTTGTATATTCAATCGTTGTGCATGACCACCTTGATATTCGCTATAAATAATAGTATTGTCTAATGGGTCTGATTGAACCCAAAATCCATCACCCCCTCCAACATTCATCCAATCACCATTATCAATTCCATTCACTGATTGTGATGGAGCTTTCCATGATCCATTATCTTGGAATCCCGCATAAACATTATAAGGTTCTTGTTTATCAATCTGCACATGATAGGCTTGAGCAATTGGAATATTGTTTAAATACATCCAGTTATTACCACGGTCTACACTCATATAAACCCCTCCGTCAGTTCCTACATACATATGTGAAGGATTTTGTGGATTGATCCATAACGCATGCATATCAGAGTGTACCCAGCCACTGCTGTTTTGGGCTCTTATCCATGAATATCCACCATCTGTACTATATGAAAATTGAAATGCAGGTCGGTATACTCTTTTAGGATCGATTAAGTCAAATGCGATACAAGAAAAATAAAATGGTCTTGCAGTTACATTATCATCTGCACTTTGCGCTTTCCAAGTTTCTCCTGCATCAGTTGAAATATATAAACCTGTTTTTTTAGCCTCGCAAATAATCACTAAATTATCAGGATTAACAGGCGATACAGAAATTGCTATTCTCCCTAAATCTCCTTCTGCTAATCCATTTTGAATTTTTTTCCACGTTTTTCCACCATCTATACTTTTATATAAACCACTTCCTTTACCACCACTGTTAAATGCATAAGGTTTTCTTCTAAACTCCCACATACTGGCATAAATGATATCTGGATTCTTAGGATTTATAACCACATCTGCACATCCTGTATGCTCATCAACAAATAAAATTTTATTCCAAGTTTTACCACCATCAATAGTTTTATATAAGCCTCTATCAGGTGAATCATTCCATAATGCACCGGGGGCAGAAACATAAATGACATCTGTATTTCTAGGATCTAATACCACTTTACTAATATGTTCCGTTTTTTCTAATCCCATACAAACCCAGTTATCTCCTGCATCGGTAGATTTATAAATACCTTTACCAATAGAAACAGAATTACGCATATTACTTTCACCTGTGCCAGCCCATATTATATCTGGATTTTTTTGATCTATTGTAATATCTCCAATACTTTGAGGATGTTTATCGAAAATAGGTTTAAACTGTGAACCACCATTAGTAGTTTTCCAAATACCTCCCCCTGCTGTGCCTACATACATAATTCTCGGATCTGTATTCACTCCAATAATGGAAGTTATTCTACCGCCTGTAACTGCAGGTCCTAAACTTCGTGCTTCTAATTTTCCTAAGGATGCAGAAGTGAGTGTTGTATTTTGTGCTCCAACAAAATGCACAGTAATTAATATAAATGCACTAATTATACTTGTATATATTTTCATATGAATAGTTGAATTTTATAAATCTTTGATAGTTAAAATGACAAGGAATTATTTTTTAGTAGATGCATCAAATTGACTAACATCAATTGTTGCATTAAATTCTACTTTACTTAATTCGATAGGACCTCCTGATTCATTTCCTTGATCGTCTAAAGACTGCATTGTATAAGGATAATAGATACCATAACTAGTTTTTCTAAAATCAGAATATACTGTAATATTAGTTTCTTCTTTTTCTGCAAGTCTTACTTTTTCTTCCGTTTTTAATATAAAATTAGATGATGCATCCATATAATAATACACCATATCTCCTTTACTATTTGTAAGCCTTAATTTGTAAACATCTACCCCATCAAAATCATCCATACCTAAATATTCTACTGTACATTTTTTATCTTTATAGTTATATAATAATCCTTGTGGATCGGCATCTAATTTTATACTTCTAATTCTATCTGGACTTAAAGGATCGGTTTCACGTTTTCCTCCAAAAGGATTATACGACCAGCCAGCAGTATCTTTCAACACTGTTTTACTAGTCATGCCTTGCCAAGAGAAATCTGAATAATTTCCTAAAAATGGTTTATTCGTTTTGATAAAATTAATTGGGGCTTTCATTCCAGGTCCCATAATATAAGATCCTGTAGCTTTAATCGAAGTAACTTTTGCCCATAAAGATTTTCCGCCTGTAGCCTCAATATGTTTATTAATAATTTCATCTGCTGTTTGTGCACTAACAGACAACATCATAAATACACAGCTTAATAAAATAAAAAAGTGTTTCATTGAATTGAATTTATAAATTAAAGTTATGTCATTTTTTTATATAAAAAAAGTCTCGCCATGGGCGAGACTTTTAGAACGAAAAAACTATTATCAAGACTTAATTATTCTACTACTAATTTTAAACTTTGTGTATTTTGTTCAGAAACCATTTGAATAACATATAATCCTTTTTGTAATTCAGCTGTTTGAATAGCAAAAGAATGTGCACCTGAGTTTAACATACCATTTTGTAATTCACTCACTAAACGACCATTCATATCAACCACACGAATAGTCATATTCATATTTTTATCTGTACTGATACTTAAGTTAGATACTCCATTTGAAGGATTAGGGAATAATGATACATTAGTTAAGTTAGGAATATTCACAACACTATTGTATAAAGAAGCTTGTGGGTTAAAGTTTGTCCAACAAGTCATCCAGTTAGTTGTACCAAAAGCACCTCTATAAGTACCTGTTTTATCAAAAAATGAACTACTTAAGTTAGAAGCTGTATAGCTAGCACCTGTAAGAACTGGTGAACCAGTTAATGGTAATGGATTTACATTCGTTAAATTGAATGGATCTGTTAACATAGCTGCAGATGCAGTTGATAAGAATGAGTTATTGTTTCCTACTGAAGGAACAAAAGTAGAATCAAATAATGCTGCGTGATTTACGTTACAACCTGCCCATGTATTATTTTTAATATCTGCTGTACCTGTAGAAAAATTAGTTTGAGATAATGTACCTTCGATGAACTCACCAATTGGCCATCCCATTACTACTGTATTATAAACTGAGATATTAGAATTTCTTCTGATATGCATACCTCTTTTAAAGTAAGAAGCAACTGGTGTAGTTAATGTGTTTTTAGGACCTACTAAAGTAACATTACTAAATACTGCACTTGTAAATGGAGTATGAGTAGTACCTGTTGCATCATTATCTGATTCAAAACCATTTGAAGCACCCGCTGCATCATAATAAGATGAATCTCTAACACCTAATAAAAACTGACATTTTCCACTGAAACCAAAATCTGTATCGAAATCGTCATCTGTTCCTCCTAAAGCAACTAAGTATTTGCAATTTACTGTACCACCAAACCACTCATAGCTATCATCACCACTGTATGATACTTGAATATGATCGATAGTTGTACCTGCTCCTACACCACCTAATGTTAAACCGTTGATTTCATTGTTTGGTAAAAAAGCGATACCAGGATATTCGATACGTACATATTGAAATGTACCTGAATTATCATTAGCATCAGATCCACCGTATTTACCATCACCTGCTGTATTATCAACACCACCTTCGATAGTCCCTCTAATTGGAGTACCTGTTGCAGAATCTTTTAAATTGATAGGTGCATTTCCTAAAATAATAACTCCACCCCAATCACCTGGCTCTCTGCTATCTACATCTTGATTAGAGGTAAAAACGATTGGATTACAGTTGGTTCCTGCTGCATTAATTTTACCTGTAGAAGTAATAATTAAAGTTCCTTTACTTACTTTATCGCCTTTGATTAAAGTACCTTCTTGAATTGTAAGCGTAGCACCTCCCTTAACATAAACAAATCCTTGTAGTAAGTAGATGTTATCATTAGTCCATGAAGTATTAGTTGTAATATCGCCACTTACTGTAATCGTAGAAGCAAAAATAGATGTGCTGAAAATCAAGCACGTTAACGTAAAAATGATAGTTTGTAATGATTTTTTCATATTTTTTTTAAATTTTATGCTGCAAATCAAGTACTACAATATTACACTTAGTTTATTTCAATGTTATATTTACGTTAACAATTCAATGAATTAAAATTGATTCCTAAAAAATCTTAAAAATTAACAATAAGTTAACATTTGCATAAGCATAAGGTAGTCTTGTCTAAATAATTTTGGGACTTATATTAAATACATATGAAAAAACTAGTACTATTCTTATTATCAAGCTTATTATTAAATGTGTCATTTGCCGGAACTGGAAGTATTTCTGGTAAAGTGGTAGATTCGAAAAATGGAGAAATCATTATTGGCGCCACCGTAATGATAGAAGGAACGACCGTTGGTACTTCTACAGATTTAGAAGGAAACTTCGTTATCAAAAATCTAGAAGAAAAAACCTATAACCTGGTAATTAAATATTTTGGTTATCAAGAAAAAACAGAAAGTAATATCGTAGTAAAAAGCAATGAAGTAACTAGTGTAACTATTGCTATTACTAATATTGAAAACACTTTAGGTCCTGTAACAGTTACAGCTAAAGTAAGTAGAGATAACACTTCAGCAATTATAACCATGCAAAAAAACAGCTCAACTATTGCTAGTGGAATTAGTGGAGAAGAAATTAAGAGATCTCCAGATAAAAGTTCAGGAGAAGCGATTAAACGAGTCAGTGGAGCAACTATTCAAGATGGTAAGTTTGCTATTATTAGAGGCTTAGGCGACAGATATAATTATGCAATGGTTAATGGTGCTGTATTACCAAGTACTGAAGCAGATA
>CANHVE010000147.1 GCA_947464015.1 Saprospirales bacterium
AAAACTTTTAAATTATGAAAATTAACTTCACAAAAATTCAAATATCAATATTATCGTTGATATTTATGATGGGCATTTTTCAGCTAAATGCTCAAACTACACCAGGTAGAGATAGCAGGTGTTCACCAATTTCAGTTACTGGTAATATTGTCACAGCCACTGATTATTCAGGTTCAGGGTTTGCTAATATTAATACACATACTGATACGTTTTACCACAATAATTTGACTGCAACATTTGGAGCAGGTGAACCAATTGGTTCATGCAGTGGTGGTAGTACTTCTAATAAAACAAATTGGTTTAGTTTTAGAGCACCAAATTGCGCAACTCCTGAAATTATAATATCTACAGATGATAGAAGTATTACAGATTTTGATACTAGATTATCTGTTTTCAGAAGAACTATACCAGGTGATTGTATTGGTGGATATGCTGAAATTGCTTGTAGCGATAATGATGCATTACCTTCTTCTTCTCCATTAACAAACAACTCTACCGTAATCCTTACACCTAATCCAACCTTACCTGGATTAAATGAATATATGCCGGGAGAAGCTTTATTCATAGACGTATCAGGAAATGGTGCAGCTAGTGGAAATTATGGATTAATCATAGATGCCAATCCATATATTCCAATAGTAAGTAGTGTTGGTGCTGGAATAGCAACATTAGATTGGTCAATTGGAATGAGTCCAACTTGGGGGGATATTAAAAAAACCTATATATATTGGAGACCTGTTGGATCAAGTTCTACTTATTCAGGTACTTATCGAATTTTAGATAGTACTATAAGTAACTTAACTATTACAGGTTTAGCTCCAGGTACTGATTATGAATATTGGGCAACATATGTATGTAGTGGTGGTGGTAGATGGTATAGTAGTAAAGGTACATTTTCTACAACTGGTTCTAGTTGTTCAGGTGGAACTGCACCTAGCATCGTATCTGTAATGAACGGAACACCATGTAATTTACCTGTAATTACATTTAATGCTAATTCATTAGCATATTCTAGTTATAAAGTTATAAGAGTAGATACAAGTACCAGTTCTGTATTAAGTTCTTCTACTTATTATGCTTCACCTGGTGTTCAAGTATATAATAGCCCACCTTTAGCTTTAAACCATACGTATCAATTCTATGTAGTTGCATTCTGTGGTACTTCTCGTGTAGATTCTAGTTCCATATATACATTTACAACTTGTAGATGTACTAACATAACGTATGGTGCATTTAGTACTTCGATTTGTCAAGGTCACCCCTATACTTATAATGGTGTAGATTTATATACCGCTGGAGCATATAAGGATACATTTATAAATTATACTGGATGTGATAGTATTGTAACCTTAAGCTTAAGTGTTATTCCTTCATCATCATATACGATGAATCAATCTATTTGTGCTGGAAGTACATATTCTTTTAATGGCTTAGCATTAAACACAACAGGTGTATACTATGATACATTAGTAAATTATTTAGCTTGTGATTCATTCATAACTTTAAATTTAAATGTTATCAATAGTACAAGTGGAATGTATACTGAAGTAATTTGTACTGGTGTAACCTATACTTTTAATGGAAACATTTTAAATACATCAGGAACGTATCTAGACACACTTGTAAACTATTTAGGTTGTGATAGTTTCCTTACTCTTAATTTAGTAGTCAGTTTATGTACAGTACCTACTCTTGAGGGTAGAAGTAATATGTGTTCCCCAGTAGCTCTTACAAGTCCTATTTTAACAAGTATAGATTATGGAGCATCAGGTTATGCAAATATCAATACACATACTGATACTTTCTATTATAATAATATTTATTCAAGATTCGAAACAGGTGAACCTATTGGCTCATGTGGAGGAGCAGGAACAAATAACAAAACAGATTGGTTTAGTTTTAGAACTCCAAGTTGTGCAACACCTGAAGTAATCATATCTACTGATGATAGAAGTGTAGCTGATTTTGATACTCGTATATCTGTTTATAGAAGAACTATTCCTGGAGATTGTTCAACAGGATATAATGAAATTGCTTGTAGCGATAATGACCCATTACCTGGTTCTACTCCTGGAGCAACTAATTCAACTGTAATTTTAACTCCAAACATTTCTTCTCCAGGTACTAATGAATATCTGCCAGGTGAATATTTATATACACAAGTATCAGGGGTAGGTAGTGCTATAGGTAACTACGGATTGATTATTGACGTAAATCCTTATATTCCAATTACAAGTTCTGTAGGATCTGGTGTTGCGACTATTGATTGGTCAATTGGAATGAGTCCTACTTGGGGAGATGTTAGAAGAACTTATATCTATTGGAGACCAGTTGCATCAAGCTCTACTTATTCAGGAACATATCGAATTTTAGATAGTACGATTAGTAACTTAACCATTACTGGTTTAACTCCAGGTACTGATTATGAATATTGGGCAGCATATGTTTGTGATGGTGGTGGAAGATGGTTTAGTAAAAAAGGAACCTTTACTACCTCAGCAACTTGTACTGGAGGTACATCACCAAGTATAGTTTCTATTACAACTGGAACACCATGTACACAGCCAGTAATCAACTTTGATGCAACTTCATTAGCATATTCAAGCTATAGAATAGTTCGTCGACAAATAGGAAGTAGCAGCGTTTTAACTTCATCCGTTTATTATACATCACCAACTACGCAAACTTATGTAAGTCCTCCTTTAGCATTAGGTAGAACATATGAATTCTATGTAGTTGCTTATTGTGGAACAGATAAAGTAGATTCAAGTGCTATCAGTACTTATACCGTTTGTTCTTCATTAAGAACTTCTAATCCTGAAGCTGTTATAGCAGAACAATCAAGTGTAGATGAATTTATTAAAGACGGTGGATCATTATATATATATCCAAATCCATCACATACTTTCACTACATTAGATTATTCATTAAATAAAGCTAGTGAACATCTTACAGTTATTATTCTTGATAATCAAGGTAAAGAGTTATTTAATAAACAAATTATCAATCCAGAATTGAATGGTAATATACAACTAGATTTAAATAAATTTAGCTCTGGTGTATACTATGTAAAATTATATACTGATGCTTATGTACATACATCTAAATTATTTGTAGATAGTCATTAACCTATTTAATTACAACTAAAAAAAGGGAATCTATTCAGATTCCCTTTTTTTATAGCTATTAATGTATAGATTATTTAATAAATTTGAACATTAAAAAATATACTATGAATTTTCAATACATCCTTGTTACACCTCAATATGCAAATGAAATTGCACTCATCCAAATTAATAGACCCAAAGAATTAAATGCATTAAGTTTAGAAGTAATGGGCGAAATTAGAGATGCCATCAAAGCATTAGATGCAGATAAATCAGTTAAAGTAATTATTCTAACAGGTAATGAAAAAGCTTTTGCAGCTGGTGCAGATATTAAACAAATGCAAGGGAAAGGTGCCATCGATATGTTGGCAATTGATCAATTTACTACATGGGATACCATTAAACGTACTAAAAAACCTTTAATAGCAGCAGTTTCAGGCTTTGCTCTAGGTGGTGGATGCGAATTAGTCATGATCTGTGATATGATTGTAGCAAGTGAAACAGCCAAATTTGGTCAACCAGAAATTAATTTAGCTATCATGCCAGGTGCTGGAGGTACACAACGATTAACGAGAGCTGTAGGAAAAGCTTTAGCTATGGAAATGGTTCTTGCTGGTAGATTTATAACTGCACATGAAGCATTAGCAGCAGGGTTAATCAATAAAGTGGTACCTGTTGAGTTGTACTTAGAAGAAACCGTAAACTTAGCCAAACAAATTACAAAATTTTCTCCTGTAGCAGTTCAACTTGCTAAAGAAAGTGTTAACCAAGCTTATAATAGTACTTTAGATGAAGGTCTAGCTTTTGAAAGAAAAAACTTCTATATGTGCTACGCTAGTGAAGATCAAAAAGAAGGGGTGCAAGCATTTGTAGAGAAAAGACCTGCTAAATTTATAGGCAAATAAGTCTAATAAATAGTTTGATAGCTCATTTAACCTAGAGCTTTGATTAAATTATTATATAAGATTGCTTATTAGTATTTTTGTAACAATAAAATAAAACCAACAAATATGAATTACGATATTATTATATTAGGAAGTGGACCCGGTGGATATGTTACTGCTATTCGTGCCTCTCAATTAGGAATGAAAGTAGCCATTGTAGAAAGAGAAGCTTTAGGTGGTATCTGCTTAAATTGGGGTTGTATCCCTACAAAAGCATTATTAAAAAGTGCCAATGTTTTTGAATATATCAATCATGCTGCTGATTATGGAATTAAAGTAGAAAAAGCAGATAAAGATTTTAGTGCTGTAGTAAAAAGAAGTAGAGATGTTGCGGGTGGTATGAGTAATGGGGTTACTTTCTTAATGAAAAAAAATAAGATTGATGTCATTATGGGAACTGGTAAAGTTAAACCAGGTAAAAAAATTGAAGTGACTGCAACTGATGGTTCTAAAAAAGAATTAACTGCTAAAAATATCATTATTGCAACAGGTGGAAGAGCTCGTCAATTACCTAACTTAACTATAGATGGTAAAAAAATTATCGGATATAGAGAAGCGATGTCATTACCAACCCAACCTAAAAAATTAGTGGTTGTAGGAAGTGGTGCTATTGGAGTTGAGTTTGCTTATTTCTATAATGCAATGGGAACTGAAGTTACTATTGTTGAATATCTAGATACGATTGTACCTCGTGAAGATAAAGAAATTGGAAAAGAATTAGAGAAAGCCTTTAAGAAAAAAGGCATGAAAATAATGACTAAATCTAGTGTTGAAAAAGTAGATACGAGCGGTAGTACTTGCAAGGTTACTATTAAAACGCCCGTTGGTACTGAAGTGATAGAATGCGATATCGTTTTATCAGCAGTAGGTGTTAGTCCAAATACTGAAAATATTGGCTTAGAAGAAGTAGGCATAAAAACAGATAAAGGCATAGTAGTAGTAGATGAATATTATAAAACCAATGTAGAAGGATATTATGCTATTGGCGATATCACTCCTGGTCCTGCATTAGCTCACGTGGCTAGTGCCGAAGGTATTACTTGTGTAGAAAAAATTGCGGGTCATCATCCTGAACCAATCGATTATACAAATATCCCTGGTTGTACTTATTGCTCACCTGAAATTGCAAGCGTGGGTATGACCGAAGAAGAAGCTAAAACCAAAGGTATTGCAATTAAAGTGGGCAAATTTCCATTTAGTGCAAGCGGTAAGGCAAGTGCTTCAGGTGCCAAAGAAGGTTTTGTAAAAGTGATTTATGATGCTAAATATGGCGAATTGTTAGGAGCTCATATGATTGGAGCAAACGTAACTGAAATGATTGCTGAATTAGTGGTAGCACGTAAATTAGAAACGACTGGTCATGAAATCCTAAAAGCGATTCATCCACATCCAACTATGAGTGAAGCAGTAATGGAAGCTACGGCAGCTGCCTATGGCGAAGTGATTCATTTATAAAAATTAACTTATTACATTATAGAATCCGTTTACTTTTGTGAACGGATTTTTTATTTTATGAGTGAATTATATACCGATAACCCAAACTTAAAATATATCTCTTTACCCTTTGAATGGAAAGGGACTCCTATTGATAAGAATGGGCGTTTTCTAAATCACGAACATATTCACAAGCATTCATTGCAAGCCTTTTTAAAATGGCAAACTACTAGAAATATTTATAAAACGGAGAAGAAAAATGCTACTTGGAAACATGAAGTTGTTGAACAAGATTTTATGCAAAGTACAAACGATTGCATAGTATGGTTAGGCCATGCTTCATTTTTTATTAGATTGAATAATCTTAATATTTTAATCGATCCTATACTATTTGATATCTCCTTATTAAAAAGACAAACAAAATTTCCCATTCATCCAGATCTACTCATTGGTATAGATTATATTTTGATTTCACACGATCATCGAGATCATTTAGATGAAAAAAGTATAAAATACTTATTGAAAAAAAATCCAAATGCTCAATTTCTAACAGGATTAAAAATTGATTCCTTATTACAAACCTTTACTAAAGTTTCGAATATACAAGTTGCAGGTTGGTATCAACAATATCACTTAGAGAATGATTTAAAAATCACTTATGTGCCTTCAAGACATTGGGGAAGAAGACTACTACGTGATACAAATAGTAGATTATGGGGAGGATTTTTAATTCAATTTAATGCTACTTCAATTTATTTCAGTGGCGATACCGGATATGGTTCACATTTTAAAGATATCGCTGAAATAGTACCTCATTTAGATTATTGTATTATAGGAATTGGCGCTTATAAACCTGAATTTTTCATGGCTCAAAGTCATATCTCTCCCACTGATGCATTAAAAGCATTTACTGAAACTAAAGCCAAATATATGATTCCAATGCATCATAGCACCTTTGATTTATCTGACGAACCATTACATGACCCTCTTTTTACTTTACAAAATGTAAGTAAACTAAATAATTTATCTGATAGAATTATTACCCCTAAAATAGGCGAAATGATTCCGATACATTAACTATCTTTTTTAAGCATCTGATAAATAGCTGTAGCACCAATAAATACCCATACTATATTCAAAAATGCGGGTGCATATGCTTTATGAAACAATGTATTTACTATGAAACAAATAGCTCCTACTAAATTTAATAATTGATAGGTCCACGAATTTGAATTTATTTTTTTAAAGGAGAGTAATGCATATGCTGAAATTAATGAGAAAGTACCTATCCAACCTAATATTTCTATAAAT
>CANHVE010000148.1 GCA_947464015.1 Saprospirales bacterium
CAATCTTTTTTTACTTGACTAAAACATTTTATGATCAAGGAAATGTATGCAAAGCATACTCATTTGCTAGTTGCGATGAAACTAAAAAATGCTATTTAAATATCAATCATTTCGATGAAAAAGGAACGGTGATTTACACTTTAAATATCAACCTAAAAACGAATAAAGCAACCTACATGGAATATACCTCCACGAGTTATTCTATGCCTAGAGCAAAAATTGTGGGACATTATATTAAAGGAAATCCTACCGGAACATGGCATTATTACGAATGGAATGCAACAGGAAGTAAATTGATTTCACATCAAAAGAAAAAGCATCCTTAATCATGGCAAAAAAAATATACGTGGTATGGAAAGGTCGAAACCCTGGTATTTATTATACTTGGGACGAATGCAAAAAACAAATCGATGGATTTAGCAATCCGCAATATAAATCCTATACATCTCTAGAAGAAGCACAACAAGCATTTCAAAATCAAAAAACGAGTTCTTCTTCTTCCAATTCAAGTATCAATTATGATAGTATCTGCGTAGATGCGGCTTGTGCCGGAAATCCAGGTAGAATGGAATACCAATGTGTGTTCACTCAAACCAAAGAGGTGTTATTTGCCTCTCCACCTTATGAAGATGGCACCAATAATATTGGTGAATTTTTAGCCATAGTGCATGCACTTGCCTTTTGTAAAAAGAAAGGCTCATCTATTACTATTTATACAGATAGTGCCACTGCAATGAGTTGGGTAAAAAAGAAAAAAGCAAATACGAAACTCGAACGTACTTCAAAAAATGCAGTGCTATTTGATTTGATTGCTCGTGCCGAAAACTGGCTTCATGCCAATACTTACAGTAATCCTATTCTCAAGTGGGATACAGCTCAATGGGGCGAAATTCCTGCTGATTATGGGCGAAAATAATAATACACATGTAACGAACATCCTCGTATTTGCTATATTTTTTAAGTAATTTTACAGCCTATTCTTAAAATATCGCAATTATGAAAATTCTTCTTTTAGGTTCGGGTGGTAGAGAACATGCGCTTGCATGGAAAATCAGTCAAAGCGAAAATTGCTCTCACTTATTTATTGCTCCCGGAAATACCGGCACGGCTTTATGTGGCACTAATATCGATATGAAAGCAAGCGACTTTGAACCATTATATACTTTTGTAAAGAATGAACAAATCGATTTTATCGTATGCGGACCAGAAGATCCTTTAGTAGAAGGAGTTTACGATTTTTTTAAAGAACGAAATATTCCTGTTGTCGGCCCTTCGAAAGCAGCAGCTCAATTAGAAGGAAGCAAAGCCTTTTCAAAAAAATTTATGCAACGTCATCATATTCCTACTGCTGCATACCTAGAAGTAGATGCCACCAATATTCAAGAAGGTATTACACATATTGAAAATACGACTGGTCCTTATGTATTAAAAGCAGATGGATTAGCCGCTGGTAAAGGAGTATTAATTATTGCCAATCGGGAGGAAGCTAAAGCAGCGCTCATCGAAATGATTGAACAAAATAAATTTGGGAAAGCAAGTGCTCGTGTAGTGATTGAAGAATTTTTAGATGGAATCGAATTCTCTGTGTTTGTTTTAAGTGATAGTCGCAATTATCTAATATTACCGAATGCCAAAGATTACAAACGCATTGGAGAAGGCGATACAGGTCTGAATACTGGTGGAATGGGTGCCATCTCACCAGTGCCATTTGTAGACCAAAATATCATGCAACAAGTAGAAGAAAAAATTATTCGTCCTACGATTGATGGTTTACAAAAAGATCAACTTATCTATAAAGGCTTTATTTATTTTGGCTTAATCAAAGTAGGTGAAACTATCAAAGTGATTGAATACAATTGCCGTATGGGCGATCCTGAAACAGAAGTAGTGATGCCTCGTATCAAAAATGATATTGTAGATTTATTTGTTGCGGTAAATAATGAAAGCTTAAAAAATAAAAAAATATTGGAAGACGAACGCGCGTGTTGCACGATTGTATTAGCTTCTGGCGGTTATCCCGAAGAATTTGAAAAAGGAAAAAAAATTACAGGCTTAGAAATTCAATCCTTAGTTTTTCATGCGGGCATTAAAAAAATAGATGAAGATTATGTTACCAATGGCGGTAGAGTTGCCATGGTTTCTGCCTATGGCAAAAATATTCAGGAAGCGCTACAAATGGCGAATCAAACAGCTTCTACCATATCATTCGATGGTATATACTATAGAAAAGATATCGGTTGGGAATTTGAATAAGCGTTTAGTAACAAACTATTTTCATTAAAAAGTTCTATTATACAATAAGTAGATTAAATCAACTATCCCCTCTCATCTGTGCCATCTTAATCGCAAAAGTATATCCGATAAGTTTCGCTCGTTGTAAGGCAAACACAGCTTTTTCTCCTGAAAAATGATGTTGTAATGTTTCTTCAAATAATACTAACCATCTATCAAAATGAGTTTGATTTATTTGTAAAGGTGCATGCTTGTCAAAAATATTTCCTTTAAAACTTCCTTCATCTAAGAGTGTAAAGCACCAAAAATCAACCATTCTAGGCATATGATGTGCAAAATCGATATGAGCAAAATGCGGAGCAAGTAATTCATCTTTTAATACTGCAGAATAAAATTCACTCACCAACAAATTTACATCGTCTCTATTTTCTATATCTTTCATACTACTTATTATTATATCAAATCACTTGATAATACTACACTTGATAATTCGTACTGCTTGCTTAGGTCTATCGTTCTTATCAGTAGCAACTGATGCAATCTTATCAATCACTGCAAATCCTTTAATCACCTCTCCATACACCGTATAACTCATATCCAACTGTGGTGTACCTCCCCATTTTTCATATTCTATTTTATGCTCTAATGGTACATCATAACCCGAGCGCATCTTGGCTTTTGCATAGGTAGAATCATTGGGTATACTTCCTTGCACTATATAAAACTGACAAGCACTACTAGCCTTTTGAGGATTATTATCTCTGGCTTGTGCAAAGGCATATTTCTTATGATAATAATTTGGATTTAACTCTGCAGGAATTGTATAGGGCAAATCTCCATCTCCTAATAATGCGGTATCTGGTGCATATTTAGAGGTTGGATCGCCCGCCTGTATCACAAATCCTTTTATCACTCGATGAAATAATAAACTATCATAGAAATGCTCTTGTACTAATTTCATAAAATTATCTCTATGTAATGGCGTACTATCATACAACATCACATCAATCTTTCCCATATTGGTTTCAATACGCACTTGATGTGTTTGTGCATGTATTTGTATACAAATAAAAAATAAAATGAAACTGAGAATTAACTGCTTCATAGCTACTAAATGATTTAATATTTTATAAGTTTGATGGCGTGAACTTGATTATTTAAATGCACTTGTATGATATACATTCCCGAACTACAAATGGACGATGGAATTTCTATACTTCCAGTTCTCGTTGAATTATTAAATAATAATTGTCCTGTAGCAGTGTATACATCTACTTGCATGTTTTTTTCTTCATTCGATATTAAAAATAAAGAACTATTCCCTAATGCAAATCCTGCTGAATTAATAATAGATATTCCTGTTGAAGCTATAACTGGTATAGCCGAAAAATCACAATTAACTCCTGCATCAGGACTAATCAATCCTCTTTCAATAAAGGAATGTACAATTTTACAATAATGAACTCCACCATATAAAATCGTATCTGCTAATAAATAATTTTGTGCTGCTTGATCTAATGTCATATTGCTTACATTATCATACATAGTTTGTATGGCTATTTTATTGGCTTTTTCACGACCTATTTTACTTTCTATTTCCCATAAAGCACTGCTCCATATACCTCCATTTTTATAAATATTCGTACTGATATCTCTCGGAAAAATATTGGTATTATCTACCATTCTTCCATCCCAAAATTCATTATGTCCATCCCAATTAAATACCCAATTGGCATGAAAGGCATTGATACTTTTTGAATAGGAACAAGCTAAATAATCACAAAATCCTTCATCTAAAGAATTCCGCTGATTCCCCGAATTACTAAACGGTGCTGCATCATGCGATAAGGCATGACAATACTCATGTATGACTACATCAGCATCTTCTGCATCATCTACTCCTCCTTCACCAAAATGTAAGGATGGAGGTGTAGTAGAATAAGTAAACAATGAATTATCAGCCCCATTCAAGGCGTGCACATCACATTCAATTGGATAATTAACTAAAGTAAATCCTAAACTATCATTAATATAATCATGAAAATGATTGATATGATAATAGGCATTGAAATCTTCAAATCCATCTTCGTAACGATTAAAGAAAAAATCATTATTTAAACTAGTTACTGGATATTTTACAGGGGGTTCTATTTCAACAATAGCACAATACGGACTCTTTAAATAAAAAATACCTAAACTATCCGTGCCTCGCACTGAAACATATTGTCTTATCGCATCGAAATAAATCGAGTTACTATCATATCTATCTGTATATATCGAACCATACTCATGATAGGCTGGTGTAATAGGATCTGGATTATATATCAATCCATTTATACTTGTATCTCTAGCGAAATAACTATTCAAATCTGTTCGATATTGTACTTGATTATCTATCAGCAACTCTTCTGTATGTGTAAAATGAATCGGGTCTTTTTGTTGATGTACTAGAGCTACTTGTAATGAATTATTGAAATAAACATAAACTGGCTGATAGGTATTATCCTTGTCTGACATTGGATAAACTATTTCTGCATTCGGTATATAACCTTCATTGTTTCTTGCTAAGGCATAATAAATCGAATAAATTTGATTGTCATGGCTACAATTAATTTTTAATGCACTACCATATACTTCAATGCCCTTGATATATTGTTTGTATAAATAATGCTTGCTATATCTATTTTCTTGTTGCGCGATCAATCGCAATTCACTCGTGCTATCAATCAAACTCAATTCTTGAATATAATTTTCAATCGCTTGTATACCTGCTTGTGCCTCTAATTTATGATGCGGATATATAGCTTGAACAGCTATCGCATAGGGATTATCAGCATATTCACGTGTATGCTTGTCGACTACTTGTGCTCGTGTATATTGATAGCATACTATCAATAGGAAGAATATTAGTTTATTGTATTTCATGACTAGGCTTAATATTCAAATTTACTTGATATAATTCATTTATAGCAGTAAAAAATTGTTCTTTTTGCTTATTACTGATGCTAATATCTATAAGACAATTTTCTTCAAACTTTTGTTGCATGATAGTAGCTTTTTGTTTCTTTAAAAAACTAATCACAACATTATACTCCTCATTTGTGGTAGAAATAGTAAAGTACGACACAATTTCTTTTTCTACAATAGTACTCGATTGAATCACTTCAAGTGCGGCTTCTTTATAGGCTTGTATCAAACCACTAACACCTAATTTAGTGCCTCCATAATATCGAACTACGGCTATAAGTACTTGTGTCAACTGATGTGCATCAATCTGTCCTAAAATAGGCTTCCCAGCTGTTCCACTCGGTTCTCCATCATCATTTGCTCTATAATTATTTTTATCAAATCCTAGTCGATAAGCATAACATATATGTGTTGCTTTAGGATGTAATTGCCATAAATGATCTAATTGTTGCTTTGCTTCCTCTTCAGATTCTATAGGAAAAATATAAGCGATAAACTTCGAAGCTTTTTCTTTTGTTTCAACCAGTTGTGCACTTGATATACTGAAATAAGAATCCACTGCTAATGGGTTGTAATGATTAATATAATAACTGAAACAATAGCTAATCCTAATCCAATAAAATTAAATTTATTCAAGCGCTCTTTAAAAAAGAATATTCCAACTATAGCCGAACTGATTACTACACTAATATTAGCCAATGGAAAAACTATAGTACTTTCCCAGCCAGTATGTAATAAGGTTTGAAATAAAAAATAAATACTTAGGTAATTAGGAATGCCTAATAAAACACCTCCTACTATACTTTGTATTTGAAGTGTTTCTCTCTTTTTTATACTTATTATAACTGCAAATATAAATCCTATCAATGCAGCAAATACAAACAACATAATCGAAAACAACTCAAATCCTCCTCCAGCAAAATAATATAATTGTGCATACTGCACCATACTATCACATGCTCCACTTCCCATAAAAACAATTATTGGTAGTAATAATAACCACGTTGCTACTTTTTCTTTCTTACTTCCTCCCGAACTTAAAGAACTTAATACCACAGCTATAATGGCCATACTAATACCAAGTATTTTTAAGGCTGAACTTGATTCATGATATACTAGAATACCAATTAAAATAGGAAAGATAAATGCCAATTTCATCGCCATCGATGTAATAGATACTCCTATTTTTTGTGTGGTAATAGCACTCAAATTAAAAATAGTAATAAAAAATAATCCTAATAAAAATGCAATGGGCGTCCAACTCTGTGCAAAGCCTGTTGCTAAAACATTTGGACTAGTCGAATTAATTATACAACCTACAATTACACAAGTGATATAATTCACTACTATACCATGTAATGTATTGATTTTATACTTGGGAAATAATTTTAAAATAATAATAAGTAAGGTGGAACATAATACCCCTAATAATAAATAAATCATAATGCTTCTCTATTTCTGTAAATAAAAATGGTGTCAGTACCAACTTCTTCTCTTCTACTATATGCTACTGGTATGGTGGGTGCTTCCAAACCTTCTTC
>CANHVE010000149.1 GCA_947464015.1 Saprospirales bacterium
CTAAAATCCTAAATTATGGAAAAGAAGATTTGTTTATTTGCATTATTGCTTTTATATATTCATATCGCACAGGCTCAAAATGCTACAGCCCCATCAACTATTGCCGTAGATTCTGCAAAATTTGGCGGACAATTACCTACCGTTACTTATTATGAAAATGATTTGAAACAATATAAATACGAAATGCTTAGAATTCGTATTAAAAGACTTTATCCGTATATAGAAATAGCTAAAAAATTGATGAATGAAATGAACGCACAAGGCACTAAAAAAGGTGCAAAGACTTATGTGCGTGAAAATGAAAAAGAATTAACAGAAAAGTTTGAAGACGAATTAAAAAATTTAAACATTACTGATGGTCAGTTATTAGTTAAATTAATCAATCGTGAAACTGGAAATAGTTGTTTTGACCTAATCAAAAAATTAAAAGGTTCATTTAATGCTTTTACTTATCAAACTATTGGTGCTAGATATGGTTATGATTTAAAAGAACCATATGTAAAATCAGAAAATATGGAAATGGAACAAGCTATTAAAGACTTAAAAGATGGTGGTTATTTGCCTTTACTAAGCAATTAAAAACCATATAACTTACAATCTTTGGTGAATTCATTTGAGTCGAATTTTGCATCGTAAACAACATTTGTAAATTCATATTTCTCAAACATACCTTGCTCATCTTGCATCTCGATTCCTATTGGATGATTGGTTAATTTATCTACATAGATGATTGCTTTTTTTGCAAAAGAACTTGGAATTTCAATCGTTTTGCCTTCAATACTCGCTTCGTAAGATCCAAGCTTATTGTGATATACTATTAAATATTCAGAAACTTTTTTAGCATTCGCTATAGAATATAGTGTTTCTCCAGCTTTTACGGTGTATTTTTCATATTTAAAGTTAGCATCCTCCATGGTAATGCGATAACATTTCCTTCCTGAAAAAGTAATGTCTGATTCAATTTTAGCAAATTTATTAAATGCATCATTCCCCATTTTTGTATTTACAAATTTGAGTAAGTCTACAGAATATTTAAATCCAGATTCATAAACTGTATGATGCTGATCTTTGCGCATTATTTTGCCAAATGGACTTAAATTTAAATTAGGTATTAATTTTCCTGCATTAACAACACAGGTATTCCCATATTTTGATTTATTGAAAAGTATTTCTGTGCCCTCGTTAGGACTAGCTAATATTTTCATATAAATATTAAAATTGGGCATTTGAATTCTATTAAATGATTTTCCATTATGATAGCCTTTCCCCGACATTAATCGCTCACTAGTAACCATTGTGTATTCATAATTCATGGTTTTACTAGTCGCATCACTCATTAATTTAATTAATGTTGAAGCGGTCATTTGTGCTTCAACTACTGGACTTAATACAAAAAGAAATAAAGTAAACAAACTTACTTTTTTTAAGAAATAATACATGTTATAGTTAGAGATTATAGTTTAATAATTAATGCCAATTTTTTTATAGATGAAATGAAGTAACCAAGCTGGCCCAATTAGTAAAAATTGAATGTCTTTTAAAAATGAAGGTTTTTTTCCTTCAACTTTATGACCGTAAAATTGCCCAATCCAGGCAAGAAAAAAGATAAGAAAAGAACATAAAAACATACTCCAGTTATTTTGTTCTAAATATGAAAATAAATAAAAATTTCCAATGATTAAAAAGCTACCAATTAATAAAAATCCTAAAAAAAGCGGAATTGAAAGTCGCACATAATAGACCATTGCTAATAATATTAATACAGATCCAATATTTACCCAACCACCCATAATATCTCTTGGAAATGGTATGCTCCACAACAAACCAACTAAGCTAAACATGATTAATGGTATACATATCCAATGAATAGTTTTATTTGTACTATTTTGATGACTTTCGCCATATTCTGTAAGTAATTTATCAATCGTTCTCATTTTATATCTAAGAGTGTTATCAATCCTTAAAGATAATCATTTTAAATAAAAATAAAAAGACCACTATTGCTAGTGGTCTTTTTTATTCTTGAATTGTGTGATTTTTATTCTTTTACAAATTTCTTAGTAATAGAAGAATTACCATTTTGTAATCTAATAAAATAAGTACCAGGATTTAAATTAGTGGCATCAATTTCAATAGTATTTGAACCACTAACGCCATTGTAAGTAGCTGATTTAACAGTTTGACCACTTATTGAAGTAATGGTATATACTACATCATTATTGTTATCAGCATCAAATGTAACAATCATTGAATTTTTTACTGGATTTGGAGCTATGTTTAAATTGCTATAATCAGTAGTAATGTCATTAACACTTGTATTGTCAATGCCTTTGCATGTAGCTGTTAAGTTTGCTGTAGAACTGAAAGCAGTATCTAGAGTAGCACAAGTACTAGATCCTTTTACACGTACCCAATATCTAAAGTCTAATGGTGGTGTATTTAAAGTACCTAAAAAATCTAAAGCTGCAGAAGCACCTTCAAAACCAGGTATATCTGGAGAACCATAAATTTTTGCATAAATTTTAATTGGATATTGTCCTATTGCATCTGTAGCAACACCATGAATTCTGATACAACCAGCTTCACCAGTTAATAATCTTTTGTTATTTGGATAAACTGAATATTTTAAACCACAAGGTAAATTAGTAACTGAATCAATAAAAACTGAATCTACGGTAAATGCTCCACCAGGACCTGCTGTAGTGAAGTTTTTTACTGTAATAACTAATTCCCCATCTGTTCCTTGTGTAAAGCAATTTGCTGTATAAGTGTTTGGATATACACCAGGGCTTGTTACTGTAAAATCAGGCACACAATCTTGAGCCATTGATATAAGTGCAAATGATGTAAGCACATATAAAGTAAAAATAATTTTTTTCATATCTATTTGAATTTGGTTTTTTAAAATAATAGCCTTCTTGTATGCTACAAGAAGGCTATTAAATGATTTATAATATTATTAATGAGATATTACAATTTTTTTAGTTAATACAGCTCCATCTCTTTTAATGTTTAAGAAATAGATACCATTTGACATGTTAGAAACATCTACTGAAAGGATATTTTCTCCTCTGTTTGCTTGAACAGTATTTGAATAAACTGTAGCACCAACCATATTAGTGATACTATAATTATATTCATTAGTATTATCAGAATTAAAGCTGATGTTTAAATCATTAGTAGCAGGAATTGGATTAATATTTAAATCTAATAACTCTGTAGTCAATGTAGGAATTACTGTTGCATCAGGAGTAACAAATCTACAAGAAGATGTTAAACTAGCAGCAGTTGAAGGACTTGGCATAGTATCTAAAGCAGCACAAGGACCAGTACCCGCAACTCTTACGAATACGTTGAATGCTTGACCAATTGTAGGAATAGTAGTAGCATCAATATAATCTGCATTGATTAAGCTAGTTCTTAAAGTAACATAGATTTTTAAACGATATTGTCCGATAGGATCAGAAGTAGTTCCAGTAATTTGCATACATCCTCTTTCACCACCTACAAAAGTTCTGTCTAATTTATTAAAAGAGTATTTTAACCCACAAGGTAGATTTCTAATACTATCAACTCTAACAGAAGTAATAGTGATACCTGCAGCTGAAGAAGGTACATAAATTTTAATGGTTTGGTCGTAAGCAGCACCTTGAACCACACAAGGAATGTCAGCAGATCCTGGTGATAAACCTGCGATTGAATCTGTTAAATCTGGAACACATTGTGCAAATGATGTAACTCCTATCATAGAAGCAATCAGAAATGTAAATAGTTTTTTCATTTTTTTGATTTATTTAGTTTGATGATAAATTCTGTATGCTAAATTAATCATTATATAGATAAATACAATAAAAACTTATTAAAAAGTGTCTGTTGATATTTTATAATTTATTCTATGTTTTGTATGTAATTGAATAAGATTTGAGCTTTTGATTTGCCAATATCAAGCATTAAATCTTCTAGGCTCACTAGTTTTAACTGACTAATACTTTTATACTTAACTAAAAGATTTTTTTTAATATCGTCACCAATTCCTTTTACAGCATCTAATTCTGATTTTAGTGCGCTTTTACTTCTTAACTTTCTATGAAATGTAATTCCAAAACGATGTGCTTCATCTCTTAATTTTTGAATAAGTTTTAAAGACTCTGATTTTTTATCAATATATAATGGCAAATTGTCTTCAGGATAATATAATTCTTCTAGTCTTTTGGCAATTCCTACAACTGCCATTTTCCCTTTAAGACCAAGTTTCTCAATACTTTTCATCGCCGCAGAGAGTTGTCCTTTTCCACCATCTATTACCACTAGTTGAGGCAGTGATGCGCCTTCTTCTAATAACCTTTTATATCTTCTGTAAACAGCTTCTTCCATAGTAGCAAAATCATTTGGTCCAACCACGGTTTGTACTTTAAAATGACGATAATCTTTTTTAGAAGGACGTGCATTCTTAAATACTACACAAGCTGAAACAGGGTTTGTTCCCTGAATATTTGAATTGTCAAAACATTCAATATGAATAGGTAATTCTTTTAAACGAAGATCTACTTGTGTTTTTGTAAGTATACGCTGAGCTGGTGTCTCAGTTTTTCTCTTCAGTAGCATGGTTAATCTCTCTTTCAATGCATATTGTGCATTCCTATAGGATAGATCTATTAATTTTTTTTTGTCGCCTACTTGAGGCACTGTAATTTTTATGTCTGGATTCCATTCTTCATCTATTGGAATATTGAGAAGTAACTCACTAAATTCTGTTGATGATTCAAAAGCAATTTCATCTATAACTGATTGAAGTATTTCTTCATTTGTTTCATCATTTTTCTTTTTAATATGAAAAGTTCTTGTGGCGATAATGGTTCCATTACTCAACTTCATATAATTCACAACATAAATATCATCTTGATGAGCCAATGTGAATATATCTATATTGTCTAATTTTGGATTTACAATAGTTGATTTTGCTTTGTATGAATTTAAGTAATTAAGTTTCTCTTTTATATGAGCAGCTTTTTCAAATTCAAATTGTGTTGCATATTCTTGCATTTTAGAAGTGAGTTCTTCTATAACCCAATTGATATTTCCTTTTAAAATATGGCGAATCAATTTGATTGAATCATTATAATCTTCTTGTGCTTGCAAGCCCGCACATGGACCTAAACAATTCCCTATATGATATTCTAAACATACTTTAAATTTTCCTGCAAGTATATTTTTTTCTGTCAATTGTAAGTTGCAATTTCTTAATGGAAATGCTTTTGTAAAAACATCTAAAATAATTTTTACACTATAGGAAGAAGTGTACGGACCAAAATATTCTGAACCATCACGTATTATATTTCGAGTAATAAAAACACGAGGAAAGTTTTCGTTTTTAATACATACGAATGGATATGTTTTATCGTCTTTTAATTGAACATTATATTTTGGTTGGTATTCTTTAATGAGCGAATTTTCTAAAAGTAATGCATCTTCTTCTGTACTTACAAGAGTATATTCAATAGAATTAATTTTTGCTACTAACATTTTAATTCGCGCACCTTCATATCTTTTATTGGTAAAATATGAGGCAATTCTTTTGCGTAAATTTTTTGCTTTTCCTACATAAAGCAATTTGTTATCTTCATCATAATATCTGTAAACACCAGCTTCCTCAGGTATTGAATGTCGTATAGTATCAAAAAAATCATATGTCATAGGGCAGCAAAAAGAATTATAATTTTGATTCAAATGATTTCATTAGATCTACAAATAATTGTACATCTTGTATTGGCATGGCATTATAGATTGAAGCCCTAAAGCCACCTACAGTTCTATAGCCATCAATACTTACAATATTATTCATCTTACAATACTCTTTAAAAGCGATTTCTATCTCTTTGTTTTTAGCAACAAATGTTACATTCATCAATGATCTATCTGCTGGATTAGGTACAATATATTCAAATAAACTATTGCGTTCAATTTCAGTATAAAGTAATTGAGCTTTTAGTTGATTTATTTTTTCAATCTCTTCAACTCCACCTATACTTTTAAGCCATTTTAAATTCAAATTGCAAGTGTAAATAGCAAATACTGGAGGAGTATTAAAAGACGATTCGTGCATCAGATGTGTATTGTAATTAAGCATGGTAGATATCGATTTGTTTTGTTGCTCGAGTAAACTTTTTTTAATGATAACCATACAAACACCAGCGATACCAATATTCTTTTGTGCACCAGCATAGATAAGGTCAAATTGATGTACATTAATTTTTTTACTAAAAAGATCTGATGACATATCAGCTATAATAGGACAATTGAAAGTAGGATATGATTTCCATTGTGTACCATATATAGTATTGTTAGAGGTGAAATGCACATAGGCACTATTATCAAGAGTATACGCTGGTTGTAACGTAGGTAAATAGTTGAAGTTTGAATCTGCACTAGAACAAAGAATATCGGCATTACCCAATAATTGAGCTTCCTGATAGGCGTTAGAGGCCCATTGACCAGTAAGAGTATAATACGCTTTGGTTGATGGAGATAAAAAATTCATAGGGATCATACAGAATTGCATACTAGCACCGCCATGTAAGAATAAAACTTCATACTCCTCTGATATAGATAGTAATTCTTTTACTAATAATTTAGTTTCTTGTATCATAGATACAATAGAAGAGGAGCGATGAGAAAGTTCTAAAATAGATAATCCAGTGTTATCATA
>CANHVE010000150.1 GCA_947464015.1 Saprospirales bacterium
AGATAGTATAATAGCTATAAGTCAACAAACCAAAAATGATTTAATAGATTTTTATAAAATTGATAAAGACAAAATACAAGTGATTTATCAAGGTTGTGATGTAGTATTTAGCCAAGCTAACGATGAGAAGAAAACATTTTTAGTAAAACATAAATTTAATTTACCTGATCATTTTATCTTACATGTTGGTTCATTTAATAAAAGAAAAAATCATTTAAAACTTCTTGAAGCATATCAATTGTTAAGTAATAAAAATGAGTTGAAAATTGTATTTGTTGGAAGTGGTGGTTCTGAAGAAAATGCTATAAGAAAATTTATACATACACATGATTTAATTCAGCACGTATTATTTATACAAAAAGCTAGCAATGAAGAATTAAGTTATATCTATAAACAGGCATCCATGTTGGTTTACAATTCATTGTTTGAAGGTTTTGGTATTCCTATATTAGAGGCTTTTGCAAGTGATATACCAGTAATAACTTCCATTGGTTCTTGTTTTAATGAAGTAGGGGCAGATGCTTGTATGTATGTTGATCCTATGGATGCCTCAGCGCTTACAAAACAAATAAACCTGTTGATTGAAGACAAAGAATTAAGAGAGATGCAAATTAAAAAAGGTCAAAAAAGACTTACATTGTTTAATAATGATAGCATTGCTCAACAGTATATGAGCATATATCAATCTTTATTATCTCAAAAATAAAAACATGAAAGCTGTTATTCAACGTGTAAGTGAAGCTAAAGTTGTTGTTAATGATTTAGAAATTGCAGCAATAAAGCAGGGATTCTTAATTTTATTAGGTATTGAAGAAAATGATACGCTTAACGATATAGAATGGCTTACTAATAAAATAAATTTGTTGCGAATTTTTAATGACGAAAATGGACAGATGAATAAAAACATACATGACATAGAAGGTTCTATGTTAGTAGTTAGCCAATTTACACTTCATGCATCTACCAAAAAAGGGAATAGGCCTTCTTTTATAAAAGCTGCTAAACCAGATATAGCTATCCCTTTGTATGAAAGTTTCATCGTCCATTTAGAAAAATTATTGAATAAAAAAGTAAGTACAGGTATTTTTGGTGCAGATATGAAAGTTTCATTAGTCAATGATGGTCCTGTAACAATTATTATAGATACAAAAAACAAAGAATAAATATGACGTTAAAAGAAGCACAATCGGCTGTAGATAAGTGGATTCAAACAAATGGGGTACGATATTTTAATGAATTAACCAATATGGCAATACTTACGGAAGAAGTAGGAGAAGTGGCACGAATTATTGCTAGACAATATGGCGAACAGTCCTTCAAAGAAAGTGATAAAGACAAAATACTAGCTGATGAATTGGCTGATGTATTATTTGTTTTAATTTGTATAGCTAATCAAACGGGGATTGATTTAAATAGTGCTTTTGAAAAAAATTTAGATAAAAAAACAAAACGAGATTCGACAAGACACCACGATAACAATAAATTGAAAGCCTAATTTATATTTAGTTTTCTATTTTTACATTCAATTCATATTATATAAATTAAAAGAATGAAAAAACATATACTAATAATAGTTGCGTTAACGACCTTATCGATTTTCGGTATCCATGCACAAAATAGATTTCACCCTTGGGGTTTAGGTATTAGTTACAATGTAAGTAATATGGAAGGTTTGTTTAATCAAAAGTTTTTCACCGCTCGTAATTATTCAGGTGGAATAAAAATTCATGCATCTAGATACATCTCTCATTCTTTTAATGCTCGTTTAGAAGCTACTTATGGAAGTATTTACTATCCACAAGTAGAAGCATATCCAAGAAGAACCCCTAGTATTTTCAATCAACAAAACTTTTTCGAATCCTCCTTCTTAATCGAATATAAACTAAACAATAATTATATATTTAAAGAGAATGCATATGTGCAACCCTATTTATTTATAGGATTAGGTACAAATAATATGAATAAAGATTGGAATACTTTTTTTCCTTGGGGAGCTGGTTTTAAAATCAAATGTACAAATTGGATGGCCGTGAATTTAGAAACTTGTTTTAAAGTTAATATTGACAACTCATATAACTATTTACAACATAATGCTGGATTGATTTTTAGTATTGGCAAAACCATAGACAAAAACAAAAATGATATTGCCTCAAGTAAAAAAGTAAAAAACGATTTGAAGGAAGTCAACAATATTAAACCCATAGATTCAGATGGCGATGGAATAGATGATGCCATTGATGAATGTCCATTCTTAGCTGGAGTAAGTCAATTTGGTGGATGTCCTGATTCGGATGGAGATGGAATTCCAGATTCAAAAGATGCATGTCCAAATGAAAAAGGAAGTATTGAAAATAACGGTTGTATGCCAAAAATTATCGATACAGATGGAGATGGAGTTGCAGATATGGATGATCAATGTCCGTATGTAAAAGGCTTAGCGTTTAAATTTGGTTGCCCTGAGTTAACTAAGGTTAATACTATGACGAATGACGAAAAAACAAAAAACAACACAGATAAAACAATTTTGAATTCTAGTATAGAGATTTTTTATACCTCGTCTGTTTCAACCTTAAATGAGGAACAACAAGCAAAACTTAATGAGTTAGCGGAACAATTAAGTAAAAGCACCTATACACGTATCAAAATAAATGCATACACAAGTAATAGCGGTAATAGTGAAAGCAATATTAAACTATCTATGAATAGAGCACTGACTGTATTAAATTATTTAGCTAGCAAAGGCATCTCTCAAAAACAAATAGGTGCTTATGGTTATGGTCCATTTAATCCTAAATATAATAATTCAGATCCTAACGAATCAATCAAAAACCAACGGGTAGAAATTATTATTGAGTAATTTGTTTTGCTGTTTTTTCTATAAAAAGAGCTGTAAAATGGTATTTTGATTTAATTGTTTTAAAAAAATTAAATATTTTTTTAATCAACTTAAAATTGATAATCTATATTTCTTATTTCATAAATGGCATACCTAAATTTATAGCTGTATTTTTATAAAAATTGTCAATTACAAATTTTATAAAATATGCGTTTGCATTTTTTATTTTCGCTTTTTTATTTCTTAACTTTATTCTGTCAATAGCTAAATATGAGCTTTTGAACTAATATCATGACAGTAATAAATACCACTTCTAATAATATAAAACAACCTCTTAAAGAATTAATTCGATTTAAATCGAAACTTATCCGCTTAAAAGATACGGAGGATACAATTCTAAATAACGAGATTATAACGTGGCTAAAAAATCTATCCGACAAAGATGACTTTATAGAATACAGCGTAGCTATAGCTAGGCTTTATATAAAAAACAAACAAGTAAATGTTGGAGATAAAATTTTTCAAAAAGTTATTCAGTTTTTAAAAAATACCGATAAAAGAAAATATATAGCTGTAATTTCTATGCATATATCATTTTTACATGCTTGTGGTGAATATCAAAAAGCGGTAGCATATTATCTAGAATATGATGTGATAAAAAATGAAATTCGAATACTTGACAAAAAAAATGAAATTGAAAAATATAGACAAAAATATAAAGAAGCAGAACAGCAAATGGAAATTGAGCGACTCAATAATGAAAAAATGCTTCAAAATAAATTAGTTGAACAAGTAGCAGATATTAATAAAACAAATGAAGAATTAGTAAATATAAATAGAGAATTATATAATATTCATTGGGATTTGATGGAAACTAAAATATTGCGATCGCAGATGAATCCTCATTTTATTTATAATACCTTAAACTCTATTAGTTCTTTAATCAAATCCCATAAAAACAAAGAAGCTATATCTTACTTGCAAAAATTTAGCAAACTAACTAGTCAAATTTTCAAAAAAAATTCAAAGAAAAACATTTCATTAAAAGAAGAACTAGATTTTTGTTTACAATATATTTCATTAGAGAAATTGCGGTTTGGTGATAAGATAAAATTTGATTTACAAATTGACGAAGCTATTCAAACCAAGAATCAATTGATTCCATCGATGATCCTTCAGCCACTTTTAGAAAATGCAGTTAAGCATGGAATATTTCATAGAAAAAATGAGTCTAGCGGTCTATTAAGTTTAAAAATTAAAAACCAGAAAAATCATATACGTTTTACTATTGAAGATAATGGAATAGGTTTTAACAAAACACCAGAAGAGGTATTTTTAAATGAGCGTGAATCATCACTCATTATTGTAAATAAGCGCATCAATATATATAATAAACTATCCATTAACGCTATAAGTATTCATATCAAATCGACCAATAAAACCGGAACTAAACTACAATTTAAACTAAACAAATAACAATATGACAAATAACAACAAAATCTTAATCGTAGATGATGAAATGTTAAGTAGAGAAGGAATAAAAATTGCTCTAGTCAACATTTTCAAAGAACGAAAAGAAGCTTATACTTTATGGGAGGCTGAAAATACAGAAGAAGCAAGTGCCATTATTGAAAAAGAAAAACCAACTATTGTTTTTCTGGATATTGAAATGCCAAATGAGAATGGTATATCCTTTTTAGCTCGTCAAAAAAACATAAGCTTTTATGTAATTATTATTACAGCCTATCAACAATATGCATTAGACTCGTTTAATCATCATGCTCAAGATTATATTTTAAAACCATTTAGCGAAGCACATATAAAAATTGCGCTTGAAAAATGTTTTTTATTAAAGTCAAAAGTAGTGAGTGCGCAAAAATATGTTCACATTGAAGAAATGATGCAAATAGCATTAACTAAAAAAATAGCATTACCAACACAAGAAGGCTTTCAAATTATAAAACTGGACAATATACTTTATTTAAAAGCTAATGGAAGTTATACTGACTTTATCCTTAAAGACATGAATATAAAAAAAATATGTGTGTCGAAAAACATGAAAGTATATGAAAACATATTAATGCAAAGTCAGTTTTTAAGAGTTCATGACTCTTATATGATCAATTTAAATTATGTAGAAAAATATGTGCGTGGTGAAGGGGGATATCTAGTATTAGAAGATGGTACGAACATAGATGTAAGTAAAAGAAGAAAACAAGTACTATTAGATATCTTACAAAATACTAGAAGAACTACTAAGGTATAATAAAACTTACATATGGATAAGCTTCTTGCAAAAATAAAGTTTCATAATCATCAAACTCCTGAACAATTGAAGGAATTGGAGGAGTGTAGGGTTGCCGTTGAAGATCTTCATATCAAAAACATACACGATGCATTAGAAATGAATTTAATATATGAGAAACTCTCTATTGATAATTGTCACCAAGAACATTTTGCAATTTGTCAATCAATTATGGGTCATATAAACTACCATTTAGGGAATTATAATTTAACATTAAAAAATTGTGAATTAGCTTTGCGTTTTACAAAAAACAATCAAATAAAGTATAGGGCATATATTACCTCTGGTGCTGCTTATACTTATTTTGGACAGTTTTCAAATGCTATTAAAGTATATTACAAAGCATTAAAAACAAGAAATATTTCACATTCCTCTACCATTTATAATAACATTGGTGCCATCTGTTTTAAACAAAAAGAATATGAAAAAGCAATTGAATATTTTAATAAATCTTTAGATCTATTAAACAATGATAAATCCCTTATTCCTGGTATTTTAAATAATATTGGTAGGGCTTATATAGAAATCAAAGATTTAATAAATGCTGAATTGTTTCTTTCTAAAGCAGCAAAATTTCTTGATGAAATAGAGAACCCAACCCAAGAAATGATCAACACCTTAAATATAGGATTATTGCTTTTTAAACAAGAAAAATATGATGAGGCATATTCGAAATTATTAACCGCTTATCATAAATGTAAAGAGTTAGATTTAAAAAACAACTTGTATTCAGCCACTCTATTTTTAGCACATGCCTGCTTTAAAAAAAATTTATTAAAAAAAGCAAACACCTGTTATTTAGAAGCCCTGCAATTGGTTCGTGCTAAAGATAAATGGCAATATAATAATACTTTAAAAGAGTATATAGATTTTATTATCGCATTAGGTAATTATAAAAAAGCCTATGTTTTATTAGAAGAGTACGATAAAAACAATGATGCTATTTTACTGAATGATCAAAAAAATCAACTTAATTTAATGAGTAGTAAGTTTAGCCATGCTGCGAAAAAAATGGAGATTAAAAAACTAAAAAAAGAAAGCAATTATCATAAAAAAGATATTCTTCATAGTCTGCAAATAAAAAAGAACAACAAGGAATTAGTAGTAAGAAACAAGCATTTAGTGAGGATGAATAATGATTTAATGGAATCGAAGATATTACGTTCACAGTTGAATCCTCAATTTGTATATAATACTATTAATTCTATTTCTAAATTAGTTAAAGAGCAACAGAACCATAAAGCAGATAAATACTTGTTGAAATTCAGTGAATTTACTCGAGAGCTGTTTAATAATAATTCAAAAAAAGAAATTACACTTAAAAACGAAATTGAGTCCTGTTATCGATATATTGAACTCGAGCAATTACGATTGGAAAAGAAAATTAGCTTTAGGGTTAAAATTGACGAATCTATTTCTATGAACAAACAATATATCCCTTCCATGATTATTCAACCTATAATTGAAAATGCGATCAAGTATGGAAATACAGATATCAACGAAGCAAAATCTACCCGTATAAATC
>CANHVE010000151.1 GCA_947464015.1 Saprospirales bacterium
ACAATCAGTAGTACTTAATTATTCTAATACAAAAATAAATGATAACACAATAACACCAGTAGCTATAAATAAATTTATTATAAAAAAAGGGGATAATTACTATCCAAATAGTAATTATTCATCTTATTCTGTTATTGAAGCAAAAAAAATATAACCATAATTAAAACATAGTACCATGAAATTTTACACAATAATTAATATACTTAAAAGATATGTAATATCTTGCTATATTCTATTGTTTATGATAGTTTATAATGAGTCTAAAGCAAGTGTGCAAGAGTTTATTGGATCAATACGAAATACTACAGATTTGTGTGTTACTACTCCTCTTCCATCAATATTTGTTAATGACCCAACATATTCATCAATCCCATCTGGAATATTAGATATTAAATATAATAGTATAGTAAAGTTGAAATATGGTACTCAGGATAGAAGTGATGTAGCTGTTACTGGATCTATAAAAGTTGAATATGCATTAGTTGATATTACAGGGACTACAATTCCAGGCACGTCAACCGAAATAATAAAATTAGACTTGGCATCTGGTGTATATGAGGCATCTAAAATATATAATAGCAGTAGTTTTTTAAACTTAGGGGCTGTAAAATTAAAAGTATTAAGTGTTACAAAAGTTGGTTTTGGTACTTCTTTTAATCCTAATGATATACAGTTAGAGCTACGCTTAAAAAAGGAGATGTATACTGATTTAACAAGCCTAGGAAGTTGTACTATTGGAAATAGAAATGATGATAAAGAACAAATTATTTACTGGTCATATATTCCCGGGGCTGAAAGTTATGATTTAGAGTATGTATTTATAGATGCTTACGATAATAATTATAGCTCTATAAATAGTAGCAATGTGTTTGATCATCTTATACCTTCAGATGCAACTGTAACAGAAGGTATACACTATAAAGAACCAATAAATATTGAATTGACAAATACATTTTATCCATTGTACTTAAATTTTCCGGAAGGTAAAATATTTTGTAGAGTTAGACCAAAAGCAAATTTATTTTACAGCGCCAGTCAACACTCCAATTCTATAAACAATGGAACTTGGTCATCAGTATCAATTATTGAAATAAATACAGCTTATCAATCAGATATTGTATGGCAAATGGTTAATACTTTTGCAGAAGAAGGTAAACATAAAATAGTTCAAAGTTATTTAGACGGCAGTAGTAGAGGTAGACAAACACAAACCTACATAAGCTCTAATAGACAAACAGTAATTGCTGAAAGCAAGATGGATTATGAGGGAAGACCAACAGTTCAGATATTACCAGCTCCAATAAATGGTATTGATTTAGATTATAAAACATTATTTAATAAATCAAATTCTGGAACTGCATTTGAAAAAAATATTTTTGATAAAAACTATACAACAGCACCGATTTTAAATACTTCATATGGCACCTCTAAATATTATTCAGCAAATAATTCAACTTCTACAATAAATAAAGATTATATCCCAGATGCAAATGGATATGTATACACTCAAGTTAGATATACAAGAGATGGTACTGGCAGACCAGAGTTTCAAAGCGGAGTTGGAGAAATACATACAATAGGCTCTGGACATGAGACGAGATATGTTTATGGTAATACAAATAATACTGAACTTCAAAGACTCTTTGGTTCAAATGTAGGAGTTAGTGTTCATTATAAAAAGAATTTAGTTGTTGATGCAAATGGTCAAGTAAGTGTATCTTATCTAGATCAAGAAGGTAGAACGATTGCAACAGCTCTTGCAGGAAATGAGCCAGATAATTTAATTAAATTAGATGAAAATGTAATTACTCCAATTACTGCAGATTTAATGGGAGGTAACATTGTTGATAAAGAAAAGCGAACTTCTGAATTGACTGATAGAATAACTAATGTGATTCTAAATACTACATATAGTTTTAATTATTCTATGACAGGTGTTATCAATAAATTAGGTGCTCCATTTAATTTATGTCAAAGTTGTAGATATCATTTACAAATTTCTATTTCTGATCCTGATAATCTTCCAGTTACTTTAACTTTAAGTGGTGGTGGAGGTACTAGCTCATTAATTGAAGCTTCTTGCCAACAAACAGGTACTATTGACTGTATAAATGATTTATCTTTTGTAGGTACTACTTTAAATTTTAATGCTTTATTTACTAAAACTGGTGTTTATACAATTAATAAAGTTTTATTTGTATCAGAAGATGATTTAACATCTATGTTAGAAAAATTAAAAGATGCAGATAATTTTCCTGATAGTACAGAAATTTTTAATGATTATTTATTTAGAGTTGATAGTAGTTTATGTGAATTAACTTGTAATGGTATTTATAGATCACCTTGTGAGCAGTATTTTGCTACAACTATTGTCAATTGGAATAGTTTAGATGCAATCGAAAAAGATTATTGGATTTCTAGATGTGCTGATTCAGCATGTGCTGTTTTAGCTGAGAGTGGAATTGAAAAGGTAGATGAATGTAAGGGATATTTAGAGCAGATGAAAGAATCAATTCGTCCTAAAAAAGGCGGAGGCTATCAATACCATTGGTGGAATAGCACATATTCACCGGGTGATCCTGTAACAGGTATTACTACTGCACCAACAGTTGCACAACTTACAAATGAAGATTTATTTAATGATGAATGGTTGGATGAATTAGTTAAGAATCATAGAGAATATTGTCACTATCTTAAATGTTTACAATTGAGAAACTCAGATAGATTTGATGATAAATTATCTGTTATATCATCTTTAGATAATGCAATTGATCCTACAAAAAATAGTTTGAATATTGATATAGATGCTGGTTTGTTTGATAATCCAGATGCTGGAGGAGCGATTACTTATTTAGAAAAAGATGGTTTTTTTACAGGAGCATCAAGTACTACCCATGCTAAACATAGCTATTATGTGGATATGGTAGATAAAATTACAAATTACAAAGGAAGTGGAGTAAGTATATGGGATTTTTATAATCCTGTAAGCGGAACTATAACTGTGACAGATCCATCAACATCTACTATTAATATATTGTCAATGTTTTATAGCGGATTAACTGACCCAACAGAAATAGATAATAGAAGATGGAGATTGATGTTAGGTGCTTATTTAGCTTGTAAAAGAGAACTAGTTGATGAATGGGAAACAACAGATGGAATTCCTTGCCCATTTATTACAGACCATAACGCTATCGTTAAACCTAGCGCCAATAATTTACCTACAGATGAAACAGAAACTGATGAATTTATTACGGAACATACAGGAGAATACTTTTCAGATGTATGCTCAGGAAATCTAACAGCATGGAAAATAATGCTACTAGATGCTTGCAGTGCTTTAACTCCTGCAAATTTTGATACGTATGTAGCTCCTCATTTAATGGCTTATTGCAGAAGCAGTTCAGGACTAAGTAATCCTATGGGTTTAATTTTAAGTAGTGATTTAAGCACTAATATTCATTTACTAGCGGTACAAACTTATCTAAGTGGATTATCATGCACTTCAACTTTATCCTCATTAAGCAGTACTAGTCCATATACTACTCATACTGTTGGAGGTAGTTCAGTGCCATATGATTATAATCGATTAGACCCTTGTGTAGTTGAGTTATTTGATTATTTAAATACTTACTCATATCCTTTACTAGATGCTAATAATACATATGCAATTGGTTCAACTTCAACAGCTTTAATCGGATGTTATGGTGGATATATAAATAATATAACTCATTATGATCTTACTAGTACATCAAATCACAAAAACTATATAGATATTACAATGGGTAATAATTGTAATCAAAATTTAGCTATTGCTAATGAAGATGGATTATTGTTTACAGGAATAGAGTCGGTGACAAATCTAATGTATGAACCTACACCACCAGGATATAATTGTACAACTGTTACTCCCCCTACGTCAAATGATTATGCTTATTCAGACGGAACCGTATATAGAGAGTATACAAAAATTACTATGGACATTAAATTACATGGCGACCCCGAAATATATAAAGGTTGGTTATATGCTACTCCATGTAGTACTTCTACTTGTAGCTCTCCTAATTTTAATTGTGGATGTAGTTTGAGATTTATATTAAATGACAATGATGTTGCAGTTGTTCCAAATTCAACTTCAGATGCATATCCTGATAATACTGTTGATTTAACTCACTATAGAGATACTTGCATCGAAGATTTAATTGCACAAATTGCATTTATTGCTGCACAAGATTATCACAATCAAGTAAATGATTTTTATGAATCATTGAACGGGTATGTTGCAAAATGTTTTGATAATCCTTTATTAGAAACTTTCAATGTTACATATAATTTACAAGAGTATCACTATACTTTATATTATTATGATCAGGCAGGTAACCTTGTTCAGACAGTTCCACCAGAAGGTGTAGATATTTTACAAGCAAGTGATTTCGGTACTGGAGGAATTCGATTAACAGGGCATGAACCTAACCATAGACTTAAGACCAATTATTTATATAATAGCTTAAATGCGGTGCGAAAACAAAATACACCTGATGCTGGTTTAACTGCTTTTTATTATGATAATAAAGGTCAACTGAAAGTTAGCCAAAACGCAAAACAAGCTATTAATAATGACTATAGTTATACTAACTACGATTATTTAGGAAGAATTATACAAGTAGGTGAACAACATACCATATCTACTCCTACGCTTACAAAAAATGCAATAAGTGACGGTACATGGTATGTAAATACATATCCTGCATTGTTAACAGACATAAAAGAAGTTACCTATACAATTTATTCAAATGAAATTTTATCTAGTTCTGGATTTGTACAAGAAAATTTACGGGGTAGGGTAAGTGCTGTATATAAAACACCAACAATGGGAGATTTGATAAGTTTAGCATTTGGAGGATCTTTTGAAAATGCTGCTACAACAATATACAGCTATGATATACATGGGAATGTAAAAAGATTAGAACAACGTGATTATGGTTTTAATCCTAAAACAACTGATTATGAATATGATTTAATAAGTGGTAAAGTAAACGCTGTCTATTATCAAAAAAATCAATCAGATCAATTTATTCATAAATATGAATATGATGCAGATAATAGGTTAACGAATGTTTATACTTCTAAAGATGGAATATCATATACAGAGGATGCTCAATATTTTTACTATGCGCATGGTCCATTAGCCAGAACAGAAATTGGGAATCAACATGTACAAGGGCTTGATTATAGTTATACACTTCATGGGTGGCTTAAGTCAGTTAATATGCCATTAGGTTCAGGAACAGATTTATCTGCTATTGATCCAGGAAATGATGCAAATACCAGTCTATCTACAAACAGCAATAAATATATATCAAAAGATGCATTTAGTTTTGGATTATCTTATTATCAAGGTGATTATAATCCAATTGGCACAAGTATTAATCTTGGTTCAATAGCAAGTTCTACTTGGGCAAACAATAGTTCACTCATTAAACAAAGTACAACTACTACTACACCTATTTTAGGTCTATTTAATGGTAATATTGTAAGTATGAGTACAAGTATAGCTCCAGAATTAATAGTTTCGGGTTCACATCCGTTTGCTACAGGTCCAAATCAAACAATGGTTTATCAGTATGATCAATTAAATAGAATCAAACAAAGCCGAAGTAATCAAGTAACTGGCACTTGGGATAATCAAAATTATGCTGAAAATTTTTCATATGATCAAAATGGTAACATTAAGACCTTACTTCGCAAAAACCATGCTCATACTATAATTGATGATATGAAATATACATATGATTATGAATCTAGTAAAGATGGTTTTACAGGAGCTAGTCCATACTGGTTAGAAAGTAATAGACTTTATCATGTTGAGGATGATATTGATCAAGCAGGTTCGACAGATTACTATAATTCATCAAGTGCTAATACAGCAGATGCATCTGTTACAACAGCAAATAATTTTACATATGATGCAATTGGTAACTTAATTCAAGATGATATAGAAAATATAAATGAAATAAAGTGGAACGTATATGGTAAAATATCAGAAATAGATAAGACTGGCACATTAGATGATTTGGAGTATAGATATGATGCAATGGGAAACAGAGTAATGAAGATAGTTAAGATTAATGGTAGTACAAACGTTGCAAATTGGGATAAAACATATTACATTCGTGATGCAAGCGGAAATGTAATGGCCACCTATACACAAAATCATACATGGACAGGTAATAACCCAACTGATATAGAATATCCTATATACGGAAGTAGTAGAGTAGGAGTTTATACATATGAACATAGTTATACTACCAATAGTATAGGTAATAGTTATGTAGATTATGGCGAAAAACAGTATGAATTATCTAATCATTTGGGTAATGTTTTAGTAACAATTTCAGATTTAAGAACAGGAATTGATAACAATTCTGATAATATTGCAGACCTCTATAAAACGGTAATTTCTACTGCTAACGATTACTATTCGTTCGGAATGCTAATCGATAGCCGCTCATACTCAAGCGGGACAGGGTATAGATGGGGTTTCAATGGGAAGGAAAATGACAATGAGGTTAAGGGGATAGGAAATAGTTTAGACTTTGGAGCTAGGATATATGATAGTAGG
>CANHVE010000152.1 GCA_947464015.1 Saprospirales bacterium
AACGGGAGAAATTTCCTCGCGAGCACGTAGGTGAAAGTCTACTCCCCTTCTGTTACAATCTTTTCGAAGATCTTGGGGTATTAGATACCATGAAAAAAAGATATGTTCGTAAACCAGGGGTGCAGTTTATCAGCCCTACAGGTGAAAGCAGAACGACCTATTGCTTCGGACATGTCATCAAAGATGAAAGCCATTTATCTTTTCACGTGATACGTGCCGATTTTGATGATTTATTATTGAAAAATAGTAGACGCCTAGGTGCAGATGTGCAAGAAGAAACACGTGTGACCGATGTTGATTTAGACCAAGCAGATGGATTAGCACGTATTACTATTCGTACCAAAGAAGGCAATGAAGAACAAATTGTAGCCAAACAATTAATTGATGCGAGTGGTCAAATGACTTTCTTAGCGCGTAAAATGGATTGCAAAAAAGCTTTTGATAATTTAGATCGAATTGCTTTTGCCACGCATTGGATGGTAGATGAAATGCCTGCTGGATTAGATGAAGGGATTTTAAAAATCGTGTATTTAGGAGGGAATAAAATGGGATGGATTTTTGTTATCCCGGTGGGGATAAATAGAATCAGTATTGGGGTGGTGGTGAATAATTCATACATGAAAGAAGAGAAACAAAAATTGATGGATGCAGGTGAAAAAGATTGGCAACAAGCTTTCTACCTCAATGAAATCAAGAGTTCGCCTTATGTGCATGAAATTATTCAAAAAGCTAGACAACGTCAAAAAGTATTAGTGAATGGTGATTACTCTTATTACTCTGAGAAAAAATTTGGACATAATTATGTGATTACAGGTGATGCGTCGGCATTCCTAGATCCGATATTTGCGAGTGGTGTTTATCTTTGTATGAAGAGCTCGTATTTATTAGCAAACGCTGTAGATAAAAAATTAAAATCAGGCAATTTAAGAGACAATACGCCGCTTGAAGAAGCGTATTCAACTATCAAAGGAGCTTATGATTTAGTTGGGAAATTTATTTACTTCTTCTACAATCCAGATGCCTTTAGTTTAGCGGAAGTGGGCGATAAAGAATTGAATAATCACTTACAACACGATACAGCCTTTTCATTAGTGCATTATTTATTGGCAGGCGATTTCTTTGAGAACCATCGTAAATACGATGCATTTATCGAGTTGTTGACTGATCCCAAACAATATGAAAAATACAAGCATTTAGTTATCGATCAAATCGATCATAGCATTCCTACTTGTAATGCCGATAGAAATGAAGTATTCAGCAAGTTTATGGAAGAGATCAATACTATGTAAACAGGGCTATTTAACTATATAAAAAATCCTCCTTGGTTGATTACTAGGGAGGATTTTTTTATTGTTTATATTAATTAGTTGCACTACTCTAATCGATCATCTGGATTACGTTTCTTTTTGAAATCGCCGTTGCGCCATGCTTGTATGAATTTATACCAAGCTAAAGGATTCACTTGTGTGATGGTGCTTGGTACTTGTTTGCCATAATAAAACTGTTGTTGCGCTTGCTTCATAAAATAATTCGAATTCTCTTTGCCATCCATCGCCATATGGTCGCTGATATCGGCCATTCGTTGCTTATTTAAATTTTGTTGAGCAATCGCTATTTGATCATCTGTATAATGGTCGTTTACAAATCGATTTTTAAATTCTTCTTTCGACATACGCGGCATTACAAATACCGTATCTAAATATTCATCATCACGAGATAATAATTGTACGATAGTCAATTTATCTTTATCATTGTTGGCAGGTATTACATAAGTGTTCGCTTTAAATCCAACACTATTGAATTGTATACTATCACCTTCACGTGCTACTAAACTAAAAAATCCATCCTCTCTACCAAATACACCACGTTTATCTGTTTTATTAAAAATAGCTACATAGGGAACTGCTTCTAAACTATCTGAGGTGACGATAATCCCAGATAGTTGTACCACTTTATTTGTGTTTTGAGCTTGCAGCTGAATCGCTTGGAATAAGCCCATAACAATAAATAAGAAGAATATTTTTTTCACAGTACAAAAGTACTTATTAATGAAAGATATAGCTAATCCGACTTATTAATAAATCTTAAAAATGACTAGGACTCTCTACTAAATAAATTGATATCACTCATCAATTGTTGAGCAATTTTATCAGCAGTCATCATTTGTATACTCTCTGCATAAATACGTACAATAGGCTCTGTATTGGATCTACGCAGTTGCACCCACTCTTTATCAAATTCAATTTTCAATCCGTCGATATCATTGATAGGTTGCTTTTTATATTTCGTTTTAATCTTTTCGAAGATACGATCTAAGTTTATCGATGCATCAACTTCAATTTTATTTTTAGAGATATAATAATCAGGATAGCTTTTGCGCAAGAAGGATAAGGATTTTTGACTTTTAGCTAAATGCGATAAAAACAAAGCAATACCTACTAATGCATCTCTTCCATAATGTAACTCAGGATAGATAATTCCTCCATTGCCTTCACCACCAATCACTGCATTCGTTGCTTTCATTTTTTCAACTACATTCACCTCTCCTACTGCCGATGCTTCATAGCTCATACCATACTTCTCCGTTACATCGCGTAAAGCACGAGTAGAAGATAAATTTGAAACCGTATTACCTGGTGTATGTTGCAAGATATAATCAGCCACAGCAACTAAAGTATATTCTTCGCCAAACATCGAACCATCTTCACATACTAATGCTAAACGGTCCACATCCGGATCAACTACAATCCCTACATGTGCTTTTTTATCTTTTACTAAAGAAGCGATTTCTGTTAAATGCTCTGGCAATGGCTCTGGATTATGCGGAAAATGGCCTGTTGGGTCGCAATATAATTCAGTTATTTGTTTTACACCTAAGGCTTTTAATAATTTCGGAACTGCAATCCCTCCAGTAGAATTTACCGCATCCACTACTACATGAAAATTAGCAGCGTTGATAGCTGCTTTATCCACTAATGGCAATTGCATAATCAAATCAATATGTTTGTCGATATACGAATCATCTTTGCTGTATGAACCAATTTCATCCACTGTAGCAAATGAAACTTTAGCATCATTGGCAAGTGCTAATACTTCTTCGCCATCTTTACCACTGATGAATTCACCTTTTTCATTCAATAATTTCAAAGCATTCCATTGTTTGGGATTATGACTGGCTGTAAGAATTATCCCTCCACCCGCTTTCTCGATAGTCACTGCCATCTCCACGGTAGGTGTAGTACTGAAGCCTAAATCAAGTACTTCAATACCTAAACTCATCAAGGTACCACTCACTAATTGATTGAGCATTTCGCCTGATATACGGGCATCTCGACCAATTACAATTTTTTTATTTCCTGTTTTATTAATAATGAAACGTGCAAACGCCGTTGTAAATTTTACAATATCAAATGGGGTAAGATTTTCATCTGGTAATCCACCTATTGTACCTCTAATGCCTGAAATTGATTTTATTAAACTCAATGTAATGTATTTTTGTAACACAAAATTAATAAATATCTATTTTTATATAAAGAACTATATGCACAAAAATAAAAAAGAATGGTTTGCTACTTGGTTTGATAGTCCGTATTATCACCTTTTATACCAACATCGCAACGAAAATGAAGCCAGCCAGTTTATCGATCAACTAACTGCTTATTTAGGTTTAAAAACCAGCGATGTATTATTGGATTTAGCTTGTGGTAAAGGGCGTCATGCCATTCAGTTGAGTAAATTCGGAGCTATGACTTACGGGGTAGATTTATCTGAAAATAGTATATGTCAAGCTCAAAAACATGAAAATGTCCATTTGAAATTTGAAGTACATGATATGCGTGAAGTGTTCAAAAATAATTATTTCACCCATGTTTTTAACCTCTTTACCAGCTTTGGTTATTTCGATATGCCCAGTGATAATCTCAAAATGCTGCAATCTATTCATCAAATGCTACTCCCAAATGGTATTTTAGTCATCGATTTTTTTAATAGTCATAAGGTGATACAACAGATGATACCATATGAAGATAAAGAAATTGGAGGGATTTTATTTCATTTAGAGAAAAAAGTAATTGACGGAAAAATCATAAAAAACATACGATTTAGTGATCAAGGAAAAGATTTTGAATACCAGGAGCAAGTACAGTTATTTACAAAAGAGGACATCTGTCAAATGCTAATGGATACTCGTTATAAAGTGCTTGACATCTTTGGCAATTATGCCTTAACTTCATACGAAAAAGAAAGTGCTGATCGACTAATACTCGTGGCGCAAAAAATATAATTTTTCGTACAACCCTCATGAAAATTAAAGAAGAGCTACTCCATTTTATATGGCAGTATAAGTTATTTCATACCCATTCGCTCTATAGCACCGATGGTGAAAGAATTGATATACTTGATTTTGGTCGCTATAATTATGATGCTGGACCTGATTTCAGTATGGCAAAAATCAAAATCAATCAAACCATTTTAGTAGGCAATATCGAGATTCATGTTTATGCTAGTGATTATATCAAACACAAACATACAAATGATGCACGTTATAAAAACATTATTTTACATGTGGTCTATGAAGAAGATAAAACCCTTACTAATATTGAATTTCCAACCATAGAACTAAAGCACTATTTGGATGAGAAGACCTTAGAAAAATATGTTTATTTGATGGATACTTTGAGTGTGGTTCCTTGTCAGCAATTGTATACCAGTATTGATCCTATTCGTTTTCGATTGTTTGCCCAAAAATTATGTTTCGAGCGATTAGAGAAAAAAGTATTGGAAGTGGCTGCATTACATACGCAATGTAAGGGCGATTGGAATAAAACAGCTATTATTAGTTTGAGTGCTTATTTGGGTCAGAACGTCAATAAAGAAGCCTTTATGCGATTGTTGATGAGTTTTGATTTACGGATTATTAGTAAATATTGCAAGAACAAAACGAAGACAGAAGCTTTATTGATGGGACAAAGCGCGCTGTTACAATCGGCCTATATAGCGAAAAGGAAACATCCTTATATCGAGCAATTAAAAAAAGAGTATCAACATTTACAAGCATTAAACGAGTTGGAAACTATTCAAGCTATCGAATGGAAATTTGCTAAGATGCGTCCAGTAGCCTTTCCAACGGTAAGGATTTCACAACTAGCGCATTTACTATTTTTATATCCTAATTTTTTTGATGAAATTATTTTAGCATTCGACATTAAAAACATCTACAAACAATTGGATGTACAATGTCATGAGTTATGGTCGCCAAGTCAACAAGAACCAATCACATTAGGTAAATCAACGATTGATATCATTATTATTAATGCGATAGTGCCCTTGATGTTTTATTACGGACAAGCATCGGGCAATGAGTATTATATGGACAGAGCCTTGCATATATTAGAATCGCTTAAAGCCGAAGAAAATAAGATCACACGCTTGTATGAATCGATTGGATTTAGGATAGAAACAGCCTTAGAATCGCAAGCAGTTCTCACTTTAAAAAATCAATATTGTGAGCCTAAAAAATGTTTGAATTGTGCGATTGGATTGGAGATTTTAAGAAACAATTAATAATTAAGAATTAATAATTAATAATCAAGTCACGCCAAGGCATGAAATGATTAAGTAACGTCAAAATGTAGAATATTTATTTAAGACCTAAATCTAAGTTGGCGCAAGCGTGTCGCTTGTGCTAAATAGTACTAAATAAAATTAATATGAGTAGAAAGTATAAATTTCTTAATAAAGAAGGAGTATATTTTGTAAGCTTTTCGGTTGTATTTTGGCTTAAAGTATTTGATTATAAAGAATATTGTCAAATTATTATTGATAATCTAAACTATTGTATTCAAAATAAAGGGTTAGAATTATATAGTTGGTGCATAATGCCAAATCATATACATTTAATTTTTAGTGCAAATAATGCAGATCCAGATAAACTATTAGGTAAGTTTAAAGAAGTTACTTCAAAAAAAATAGTAGATGCAATAATTCAAAATAAAATTGATACTAATCATGATACATTTTTATATTTTTTTAAAAAAGCTGCTAAAAAGAAAAGTAATGTTAACTTTTATCAATTTTGGCAACATCATAATAAACCAATAGAGTTATGGAGTTCTTATATAATAGATATAAAAATTAACTATATACATCAAAACCCTGTTAAAGCTGGATTAGTATTGAATGCTGATGATTGGATTTATAGTAGTGCGAGAAATTATAATGAAGATTCTGGATTAATAAAGATTAAAACTATATAAAGTCACGCGCGTAACGCGCGCGCCAACATTTCCGTTCAACATAAAATTTTTACTAAAAACTAATTTTTTCACAAGCTAAAATGTAGAAGATTTATTTAAGACCTATTTCTTTGTTGGCGCAAGCGTGTCGCTTGTGCTAAATAGCACTAAATAAAATTAAAATGGATTTAAAGTACGCGCGTAACGCGCGCGCCAACATTTCCGTTCAACATAAAATTTTTACTAAAAACTAATTTTTTCACAAGCTAAAATGTAGAAGATTTATTTAAGACCTATTTCTTTGTTGGCGCAAGCGTGTCGCTTGT
>CANHVE010000153.1 GCA_947464015.1 Saprospirales bacterium
ACAAGGAGAATCATTACCAGGTTCACAGTTACAACCATTCTTAACTCTACTTTCACCGTAACCTGCGGCTATTAATCTAAATGGATTAATACCATTTTTAATTAAATAATTCACAGCTGCTTCAGCACGTTTTGCGGATAACCACATATTATATGTTTTAGATGATCTACAATCCGTATGTGAACCAAGTTCGATTTCCATAGTAGGATTATCTTTTAATAATTTTACTAATTTATCTAGTATTAATGCAGCATCTGCACGAATATAGAATTTATCTAAATCATATAAGATATCTTTTAATTCTATAGAAGTATTGATCATTTCTCTTCTTAATTCAATTGTAATATTTAAATCAGCAGGTGCTTTCACTCCTTTTGTATTAAATGTTGTTGAATTAGCTAGATATTTTTCTGATTCATTTATTGTTTTTTCTGCTATTACTTTGTATTCCGTTTCAGTTTCTAAATCATAGAATACATGTCCATTGGCATTGGTAACTTTAGGTGCTTCTTGGTTTGTTTTTAATGAAATTAATTTAACATCAGCTGCTGAAATTGGAGTTTTCAATTTTGAATCTATTACATAAACATCTAACAATATTCCAGCTTTTTTCTTCAATGGAATTTGAATGTTTTGACTTTCATTTTTCATATCTAATATCATGTCTTTTGGTACATAATCAATATTAGATGCTAAAATTCTATATTTTTTATATGGCTCAACTTCAAAGCAAAAACTTCCTTTTTCATCTGCCGTTAATTCTTTAACCAATCTAGTTCCATCATATAGTTTTACATTTGATCCTGGTAATTTAGCAGAAGTTTCTGCATCAATTACATCTCCACATATAGTCAATCCAGCTTTTGTAAAGCTATAAATATCATCATCACCAATTCCACCAACTCTGCTTGATGTGAAGTATCCTTTTGAACCTGACTCATTTTGCACATATCCGAAATCATCTGCTGATGAATTTACAGGAGCACCAATATTGGCAATTTTACTCCATTTATTATCTGATTCTTTACGAATATAATAGATATCTAAACCTCCTAAACCAAAGTGTCCATCAGATGAAAAATATAATGTATTATCTGCAGCAAAAAAAGGAAATGCTTCATTCCCTGCAGTATTAATTTCTTTTAAATTTTGTGGAGTTCCCCATGTATTTCCTTCTTTTTTACAAACATAAATATCACTACCTCCCATACCTCCTGGCATATCGCTAGTAAAATAAAGTTCTTGACCATCTCTGCTTATAGAAGGATGGGCACATGAATATTGATCATTATTATAAGGAAAATCTTGAATAAGTTTATCACCAAATTTATTTTCTGCTGGGACATAGCTTAATCTAAATATTTTAAGTTTTACTGACTTGTCATTTGCTCGTACAAATTTCTTAGTGTAATTGTTTCGAGTAATATACAAATCATTTAATTCTTTATCTATGGTTACAGGACCTTCGTGATATTTTCCATTAATTGTATTTCCTAAAAACAATTCTGGTTTTGAAAAACTAGCTGGGTTTAAACTATCAGACGTAGTACTATATATTTGTGAAAATGGTCTTTGTGTCCATGGATCTAAATTACCAGTATTCATACCATTAGATACAAATAACACTTGATTTCTGTATATATAAGGGCTATAGTCAGAATATTTAGTATTAAATGGACATATAGTTATATCATACATTGGATTGTCTCTACCTAAAACAGATACTAACTCAATACCTTTTAATATTTCTGCCGATCTTTTATCTTTTGGAGCAATTTTAGCATATTCTTGATAGAAAGCTTTTGCCTCATCATATTTAGCATTGTTTCTTAATGCTTGTGCATAGTAAAATTTATTAATTGGATCTGCTCCATCTGTATTAATCAATTGTCCATACCAAATTTCAGCAAGTTGTGAGTTGTTTAATAATCTATAACAATCAGCTATTTTTTGTTTGGTATATAAATCATTTGGATTTTTCTTAATTAATTTTTCATATGCCTTAGCAGCATTAGTAAAATCGAAACTTTCAAATAATTTATCTGCACTTTTAGTTGCATTACTTTGTGCAAAAGCTAAGTTCGTTGTAATAAAAAGTAGCAGTACTATTTTAAAAAGGTAGTTTATATATCTCATAATGTATATGATTTTCTGAGTATTTAATGTTTTAGAAATAAGTTACATATCTTGGAGTTACAAATCTGGTTCTATCTGATCCAAAATCATATCCTAACATCACTTCATGTGAGCCTTTTTGATAACCATGTAAATTATCAAACTCATAATCGTATGCATAACCAATTCTTAATTGTGGTGTTAATTTAAATTCAGTTAAAGCCACTATTCTATTTCCTCTTAAATTACTATTGCCTAAATCTTTCTTTCCAACACCAAATCTATAACTAGCACCTAACCATATTCTATTGATAAATAAAAACGAGGCTGTAACATCAACACTTACTGGAGCGTTTTTAGTAACTTTCACTAAAGTTGATGGTTTGAATTTTACTTTTGCTTCTTCTTTGCCAATAACTCCTCCTGCTGTGAAGATATAATGATTATATAATTTTGATAATGTTGCTCTATCTGTTACTGTACTCCAATTTTTAGATAAACTCATATTTAAAATATGAGGTACAGAAACTCCTACATAATATTTCTTACTATATAAGTAAGCCCCAAATCCAACATTTGGTAAAAATAAATTTCTGTCGGCCGAAAATGAAATATCATTAGGGTCTGTTGGAAGATTAGCATCAGTTAAACTTGAATGATAATACATACCTCCTGCTTGAATACCTAATGATAACTTAGTTCCATTTTTAAATCTAAGTCTATATGCATAATCAATATAACCAGATACTGTCTTATCTAAACCAAGCATATCAAAATTAAGCATTCCTCCTAACGCATATTGATCTTTTTTTAATGGCGCATTTACTGCTAATGTGCCTGATCTTGGTGCCCCTTTTATTCCTACCCACTGATGTCTGTATAATGCTGTTATACTTACACATTCTTGGCTACCTGTATATGCTGGATTTACATACATACCATTAAACATATACATACTGTATTCGGCATCTTGTTGTGCAGATAATTTAATTATGCTTACACATATGATAAAACTGAATATTATGAGTTTTTTCATTTTATTGCTTATTACGTTTATTAATATTTTTATTGTTTATTTAATATATAAAATGAAACGGTACAGTTGTACCGTTTCATCAAATTGTTTAGTTTGAACCTCTATGTATTGCTACAAATTGTGCTCTTGGTGCTGAACCGTCTTTCAAGTCTAGCAACATATAATATGTACCATCAGGAAGTGGTTTTCCAAAATCATTTGCTCCATCCCAAAGTCTTGAGATATATGGTTGTCTACTATCCCACACTTCATCGCCCCATCTATTAAAGAATTTAGCTGTTGCATTAGGATAATTTGCAATTCCTGGTATTTCAAAATAATCATTAGTTCCATCACCATCTGGTGAGAATCCATTTGGAATATAAAGCGAATCAAAGATTACATTTATATGAACCCATGCTGTATCACATAATGTAATATCTGTATATGTTACACATAATATATATTCAAATGAATCTGGTCCTAAATAATCTTGATTTGGCGTATATGTGACTGTTCCATCACTGTTAAGTACTGTTGTACCATTGACTGGATTTGTATTTATAGTAACGGTTGTATCTGTTCCTCCACTTGGTATTGTATCGTTAAACAATATATCAATCATAGTAGGATTATTTATACCAACGGTACTATAATCATCGACTGCGACCAGATTTGTTCCATGGGTAGGCAGAACTATTATTACCATATATACTGTATCACAACCACCAAATCCGTCACACATTACAACTACTGCCACGTATGTACCAGGTACACTTGGAATATATCTGAAGCATGAATCAGATGTGAAATACATCGTATCTCCAACAGGATATACTAAGATAGTACCTGAAACGGAGTTAGAATCTGCGTCAAAAACTTCTATACAAGTATCTAATATTGCTGTATCATATACTACATAGAATAATGTATCTACACCATTCTCTATTATAGGTGGATGGTTATTACAAGAATCTACAGTAATATATACCATTCCAAATAAGCCTGCATTTACTAAATTAGGCACTCCATTATCTATGATTTGGTAGAATACGGTATCTGTTCCTACGAATCCTAAATCAGGACAATATGTAATTAAGCTATCTCCAACTTGTGTTGCTGTACCATGGTTACCACTTATTACGAAATTAATTCTAATTGAATCTAGATCTAAATCAAAATCGTTTAATAATACATTTATAGTAGCACAACTATCTTTACATGTAGTTAAATAATCTGGAATAGCGTCTGGATGATGATCATTACATTCGTAATTTGGCATTGATATTACTATAATGCCTGTATCAAATCCACATAAACTACTAATTTCATAGTAAAGTGTATCAATTTGATTTCTTGCTGCTACTCCAATAGGTGTATATGTTATTACATTTCCTATCACTGTATCAGTTCCCCAGATACCATGTCTAATAACAGTAAGAGTTACAGGACCACTAATAGTATCATTCGTTACAGGATTAAATGTTGTTCCACATATAAATCCATTAGCTCTGATTGAATCGTTCACAGCAATTGGAGCTGGGCAACAACCATAAATATCTACATATACTATTCCTGTATCAAATCCGCATAGTGTTTTAACAGCATATACGAAGAAGTCTCTTCCGCAAACTGTATCAGTTGATACATATTTAATAGTATTTCCAACAAGAACGGCTGTACCATGTAAAGGTGCTGTTACAACTGCGAAACTTGTTAATGGATTACCAAATAATGAATCATTAACTAAAACATTCAATATAGAACTATCTCCAACATGTAATAAATATCCATCTACCATTGCTAATGGTGGAGAACAAGCTATCACATTAACATATACGGTAGCAGTATCTGTATTACCAAATGAATCACACAATACATATCTAAATGAATCTATACCAATAAATCCTATATTAGGTGAATAACAAATAGACGTATCAGTATACGAAACTGAACCGCTAGAAGGAGCTGGAGAAGGAATTCCACAGATATGAATAGGTCCATAACCTGTATCATTGATTCTTACATCGTAGCAAATTGAATTATTTACGCCTGTTAATAATGAATCATCAACTGCATTTAAATCAACTGTCACATTAATAAACACCCATGCTGTATCACATAATGGTCCAGGTACTCTTCTTGGAACATCACATATTGCATATCTAAATGAATCTCTTCCAACATATCCTGAATCAGGAATGTAAGTAACCGTTCCATCTGGATTTAATATAGATGTACCATGTAATGGTGTAGTTAAAATATTAGGTATTGTTAATGAGTCTCCATCTGGATCATAATCATTGCTTCTTACATCAATAGATACAATAGGTGTATTTAAAGGAGTTGTTCTATAATCATCTGGTGCAGCAGGCTGTCTATTTCTCATGCTATCTACAATAGTCACAATTTGCATTGCAGTATCACAAAGTGGATTCGGTAATACGGTTGTGACATCACATATAGTGTAATACAATGTATCGTAATATATACCAGGGAAAGTAATAGAACCTGGTATTGGTGTATACGTAGTAGTTCCGTCAGGATTTAATACCCAAGTTCCATAATATGAAGTATTACCTACTACTCCAACAATTACTGAATCTCCATCTGGATCTAAATCATTACCAAGTGTATTGAAAGTTACACTAATAAATGGAGTTGTAGTTGCATAATCATTCGCTGCTATAGGTGCATTGTTAGTATCTAAAGTTGAATCAATTATACTAATATATATCCAAGCAGTATCACACAATACATTTATTGGATAGATTGAACTATCACAAACAACATACTGGAATGAATCAATATTTGTTCCTGCTGGTGTTCCTGGGAATGGTGTATATGTTCCTGTTCCACTTCCTGTTACAACCCACGTACCTCTAGTAGGTAATGTTAATGGATAACTATATGTCATTGGATCTCCATTAGGATCAGAAGTATACGATGCTACTGCTACACCAATAGGAGAACCTATAGTTGTAGTAATATTAATTGTATTTGCAACTGGTGGATCATTGGTTCTAGTAGTAGTAACCGTGATATAAACCCAAGCTGTATCACATAATGGACCAGGTATTCTTCTTGGATTATCACATATTGCATATCTAAATGAATCTACTCCTACAAAGTCTGTTGTTGGAATGTAAGTTACAGAACCATCAGGGTTTACAATTGTACTACCATTTGTTGGTGTAGTCAATATAGTTGGTATAGTTAATGAATCTCCATCTGGGTCACTATCATTTCCTCTTACATATACTGTAATCGAAGTATTCTCTGGAGTACTTCTAATATCATCTGCTGCTACTGGTGCTCTATTATTCATAGTATCAACTATAGTAACTATTTGAATCGCTGTATCGCATAATGGATTTGGCAATACAGTAGTAACATCACATATACTGTAATATAAAGTATCAT
>CANHVE010000154.1 GCA_947464015.1 Saprospirales bacterium
GAATTAATAATTAATAATTGTTTTTCTTAACAAAGGATCAAAAAAATTACGTCACGCCAAGGCGTGAACGAATTACGAATTTCAAATTAAGAATACTCTAAACTTTGAACTTTTATTTGATGGTGTTATCTCTAACACATAATTTTTATTAGTACTTGTTGGTCATAAGACCAACAAGGGCATCAAACTTTGAACTCAGAACTCAGAACTTTGAACTTTGAACCTGACTGCCGTCAGGCAGGCTTTAAACTTTAAACTTATCTCACATTTCGTAAAAAATCTTTTTCAAAATCTTCGATACGATAGATTTTTACTAAAGTTTTATGAGCTGGATTCACTTCTTCAATATTGGTAATATCTTCATCTAATCCTCTGTCCCAACATTTTTCTATAAAGACTTTATCTGCACTGGTTTTTGATAAATTACCTTGATAAGTATATCCGTTTAGCACTAATGTATGATCTGGAATTTCTTTGATATTTACCGACTCGAAATTTACAAATCGATTGTTTTGTATAATATATTCATTTGCACAGATATTCAATAAACCATCCTTGTAAATGCCTAATTTAGGCCATTTTTTGAGTACTTGATGACTGCTATCATCACGCACTACTACTTGATGATTGCCATTACTAATCTTTACTTCTAAAAAACTTTTGGGAGATAAAATGAATTTTTCTTGATCTATTTCAATAGCTAATTTTTTGGAACTAGTATTGTCTATTGTTACATCATGATGTATGAAATAACAAGCTTGTAAACTTAAACTTAATAGGATACACCAATAGAAATAAAATCTCATTTAGCTAAGATACTAAATAATTTATAGTGCTGTTAGAATATGATTTTCAATTTGCTCTATAATATTTGAATAATCTCTTTTGATAAAATTTTTACCAGTCACTTTTTCATATAACTCGATATATCTATGACTGATAGACGCCACTACTTCATCCGTCATTTCAGGTACTTGCTGCCCTTCCTTGCCCATGAAATTATTGGCTATCAACCATTCGCGAACAAATTCTTTACTCAAATGTTTTTGGGCAATTCCCGCTCGTTGATTTTCTTCATAAGTATCTGCATAAAAATATCGAGAAGAATCAGGCGTATGTATTTCATCCATCAAAATTACTTGGCCTTCATACATGCCGAATTCATATTTGGTATCGACCAATATTAATTCATGTTCTTTCGCTATTTGTGTTCCTCGCTCAAATAATTGATAAGTATAGCGTTCCATGGTTTCATATATTTCTTTCGAAACAATTTGTTGTGCTAAAATATCTTCCCGACTGATATCTACATCATGACCTTCATCTGCTTTAGTAGCAGGAGTAATGATAGGAGTTGGTAATCGATCGTTTTCTTTGAGTCCTTCGGGTAAGGCTACACCACATAAGCTGCGTAAGCCACTGCTGTAGGTTCGCCAAGCATGTCCCGTCAAGTAAGCACGTATCACCATTTCAATACGAATAGGATCACATTTTTTACCAATGGCCACATTCGGGTCGGGGCTGCTCTCTAGCCAATTAGGACAAATATCTTTTGTTGCTTCTAAGAAGGTAGCAGCTATTTGATTTAATACTTGACCTTTATAAGGAATAGGACGAGGTAATACTACATCAAAAGCCGAGATGCGATCAGAGGCAATCATGATTAATTTATTATTGATAGTATATACATCACGTACTTTCCCTTTATAATAATGATCGTATTTCAGTTGCTTAAAATTGATATTTGTTAATCCGATGCTCATAAAAAATATTTATAATAAAAATGATACAGGTGCTTCAATTGCAGTGTAGGGGCTTTGTTTATAGCTTTGTTCCCAATGCAATAATGCTTGTAAATGGGTAACCATAGTATTAAAAACTATGACTTGTTCAGCGATTTTTTTGCTAGCTAATAATTCTTTAAATTGAGCTAATCCACAAGTGATAATTTGTTCTTCGTTTCGATAAGAGATTAAAAAACGATTAAATAAATCTACTTGATATTGTTGAGCAATTTCTCTTATTACTGCAACTGTTTTATCGATAGAACATCCACCAACTCCACAGGCGTTTTCATCAGCAATAAAAATAATAAATCGATTATGTAGTAAAATGGCTTTGCCTTTTACTTTCGCTCCATGCGAGGTCCATTGTGATGAAAATAGAGCTAATTGATTGGATATAGCCATAGATTCATCATTCGTGAAAACTCTATCACTAGTATAAATCCATACTTTGCTTTGTAAATCAAATGAGTTAGATAATGCTTCTATTTCCTTAGTCATGAATATAGGTTTTTATATGAATTTGATTCGCACCACCTGCTTTAATACTATCTAATAATTGATAAAAAGCATCCATACCTGCAGTTCCCATATCAATATTTACTTGAGCAGTATCTGTTGCTGAAATAAAATTAATCGTATGAATATTTGCTATTTTTTTGGTGTAGTTCATGGAATCATTAGGTGTCATCCATCTATATGCCCAATGTTCAATAGGTGCAGTGTTTATTTTATCTTTCCCCATCATACTAATTTCTACTTTACTCCAATCAAAAGGAGAAATGGTCATATTGAAATTGGGGCTATAGCTACCGCTAGTAGGTGAATATTCTTCAAGTTCATAGTTGTTATGAAAATCAAGTAATGACATTAAACCATTCTTTCCTTTTTTCTTGATAAAGGCATCCCAACGTTTATATGACATCACGTGCATGTATGTATTATCTTCTTTGACACGATTATTAAATAACCCACCAATATATAGAGTAGAACTATCTTTGAGTGTTTTTTGAGTAGTAGTCTGAATGCAGGAATCGAAATAAACTTGATAACGAGCATGTTCATGTTCAAGCATTTTTTTTAATCCAGCGGTATCAGTATTTACAATTTTATTTCTACAAGAAAATAAAGAAATGCTCACTAATGCAATCAATAATAGGGTGCTATTTTTCATAAGTTGAATCGGATACTATTTTTATAAAATGCTATCTAAGCCTTGTCCATGTGCAATTAACTCCGCTAAATCAAATACACGTACTTCTTTTTGTTTGTCTTTAGCAGTGACGCCATCGCTTAACATGGTCATACAAAACGGACAAGCCGCTGCTATAATATCAGGATTTACTTCTAGTGCTTGTTCTGTTCTCACGGCGTTGATACGCGCATCGCCAGGTTCATCTTCTTTAAACATTTGCGCACCACCAGCTCCACAACACATCCCATTCTTTTTGCTTTTTTTCATTTCCACCAACTCTGCATCCAATATTGCAAGAACTTCTCTAGGTGCTTCATAGATATCATTCGCTCGACCTAAATAACAAGAATCGTGAAAAGTGATTCGTTTCCCTTTAAAACTTCCACCTCCTTGAATTTTTATTTTACCAGCATCGATCAATTCTTGTAAATAAGTAGCATGATGTACTACTTCATATTGACCACCCAATTCAGGATATTCATTTTTTAATATATTAAAGCAATGCGGACAAGTAGTAACAATTTTTTTAATTTCGTACGCATTTAATATTTCAATATTGGTATGAGCAGCCATTTGGTATGCAAATTCATTGCCTGCACGCTTTGCTGGATCGCCCGTACATCCTTCTTCCTTTCCTAATACTGCAAAATTGATATTCAGATGTTGCAAAATTTTAGTGAATGCTCTAGTGATTTTAATGGCACGTGCATCGAAACTACCCGCACAACCTACCCAAAAAAGAATTTCAGGTGTCTCACCATTTGCAGCCATTTCCGCTACTGTTTTTATCTTTTCCATTCCTTTATTTTAATTAGCAAATTAATCAATTAGCAGATTATTTAATTCGCATATTAGCAAATTGATTGATTTTGTTTTTATTTAATACTTATTTCTTCTTTCTTTTACGCTTTAGCGTGACTTAATTTTTAATTCTTTAATTTCATTCTTCATTCCTATCCCAAAGCTTCCGGACGTATTATAAATTTTATAATTCTTAATTTTTAATTCTTAATTAAGAATTGAATTAGTTTTCCTCCCATTTCAATCGATCTTGTTGTGAGAATTGCCAAGGAGCGCTATTGTTTTCAATATTACTAAACATCCCATTCCATTCTTCAGGCGAATTACTCTCTTCTAAAATCAAATGACGACGAAGTTCCATAATTATATCTAAAGGATTGATGAGCACCGGACATTCTTGAACACAGGCATTACAAGTAGTACAGGCTCTTAATTCTTCTACAGTGATATAACTTAATAATGATTTTTGATCATCTACAAATTGCCCACCATTCGCTTGTATATTTTTTCCCACCTCTTCCAATCGATCACGAGTGTCCATCATGATTTTACGTGGTGATAATTTTTTACCTGTTTGATTCGCCGGACAAGCACTCGTACATCTTCCACACTCTGTACAGGTATAGGCATCTAACAAATGTTTCTGATTCAAATCGAATACATCCTTTGCTCCAAATTTTACGGGTGTTGCATCAGCCTCTGTAGGCGCGGCAAATGCGGTATCTGGATTCATCATGATTTTAATCTCTTTAGTCACCGCCTCTAAATTGCTCAATTGTCCTTTTGGAGTAAGCTTTGCAAAATAAGTATTAGGGAATGCTAAAAGAATATGCAAATGTTTTGAATGTGGTAAATACAACATAAACCCAAATACGCCGATAATATGTCCCCACCAACCTATTCGTTCCCATACATGTAACAAGGTATACGATAAATGACTAAGTGCAGGAGCTATCATTCCACTTATCAAAAAGCCGTACCCTTCGCCATGTTCTTGTATATGCATCGCTTGGTCTGCGATGTTCATACTGAAGATACAAGCAATCAAATAAATTTCGAACAATAAAATTAAGTTCGCATCTTTAGTTGGCCAACCTTTTAACTCAGGCTTGGTAAAGCGTGGAAGTTTCAATAAATTTCTTCTACTCAAAAATGCGATTGTTGCAATAAAAGCTAAAACGGATAATATCTCAATAAAAGATATAGTGCCTACATATAAAAAGTGGAATATATGATTGTCGTCAAAAGTATGATATAATAATCTATGTGAACCAATAGCACCATCTATAAATATTTCTATTAATTCTATTTGTGTGATAATAAAAGCCACATAAATACAAAAGTGTAAGATGGCAGGTAAAATATTTTGAAACATCTTTTGTTGTCCAAAAGCAATCAACAATACATTCTTAATTCGTTCATTGGTAGAGCCATCCTTTTTCATGGCTTTTCCCAATTGAATATTCGAATAAATTTGTTTCGCTTTTTTGAATGCTAAGTAAATGGTACTTAGGAATATAATATTAAAGACTAGGATTTGTAGTATTTTCAGCAGCATGCACTCTGGGTTTATTATTAAACAATACAAAAATACTTAAAAAATATACAAACAATCAGATTTTGTTTTAATATATTTAAACTTGAAATTAACATCATTAATGAATAAATATCTACTTGCATTTATAACAATAATATTATTGACGAATAATCTATTTGCACAACAATCAAGTGCAGGGTTAAGTTTATGGAATCAGCATTTAATTAGTCATACACCTGCTGATGCACCATTACAAATCATTGTTAAAGGCGATAAGGCAGCCATTCAACAATTATGCAAAAAATATCAAGCTACATTTTTATATAATATTCATGATTTATGTCGGGTGAGTATCTCTAAAAAAAATGTAGAAGCATTCGCATTAGAATCTGCTGTAAGGCGCATGGGCGATTTTTCAGTTGGTGGAAAAACCATGTTAGATACTGCACGTATCTGGAATAATGTGGACAGCGCCTATCAAGGTATTGCTCCATTAACTCAAAGCTATACTGGTTCAGGTGTGTTATTCGGATTAATTGATGATGGTATTTACTTTGATCATCCTGATTTTAAAAATCCGGATAGTACCACTCGTATCAAATTTTTATGGGACCAAAATTATGCTCCTTCCGTTTTAAGTCCACTGCCTTATAACTATGGTAAAGAATGGAATTATATCGATATAAATAATGATTTGTGTACACATGTAGAGCAAGGTAGCGCTGGTCATGGCACACACGTAACAGGCATCGCGGTAGGCAATGGCAATGCCAATCCTGCATTCAGAGGCAATGCCCCAGCTTGTGATATCGTTGCCGTATCAGTTAAATATGGAACAGACTTCTTAACAAATATGATTGATGCCGTAGATTATATCTACAAAAAAGCAGATGCCATGGGTCGTCCATGTGTCATCAATACCAGTGTAGGAGATTATTATGGAGCACGTGATGGAAAAGATTTAACTTCAGAAGCTATTGATTATTTATTACAAGAAAAATCTGGTAGAATATTAGTAGCAGCCGCTGGAAATGCAGGAAATATAGCTTATCACGGGCAATATAATTTTAGTGCTGGTGATTCATTGTATTCATTTTTTACGACTAAAGCCTATACTACCAAATATTATTTTGATTTTTGGGCCGATACACAAACTTTTAATAATGCCTATTTCACAGTAGAAGCGATTGATACCATAGGATAC
>CANHVE010000155.1 GCA_947464015.1 Saprospirales bacterium
GCTATATTGTTTTTTAAAATTGAATTTGTTTCTCTTCAATGAGTTTTCTAAGTTTTAATAATCCATAGCGCATTCGCCCTAAAGAGGTATTTATGCTCACTCCAGTCATTTCAGCTATCTCTTTAAAACTAAAGTTTAAATAATGTCTCATTACTACTACTTCTCGTTGTTCTTCAGGCAATTCATCTACAAGTGCTCTCAAGTTTTTAGCAAATTGTTGGTATTCCAATTTACTATCAGCACCCATTTCAGAAAATTTCAAAACATTGAAAATATCTTGCCCATCATTGTTTACTACCTTTGGGCTCCTTTTTACTTTTCTAAAATAATCTAGACATAAGTTATGCGCGATACGAAGTACCCAAGGTAGAAATTTACCTTGTTCATCGTAGTTGCCAGCTCGTAAGTTGTCAATTACTTTTATAAAAGTATTTTGAAAAATATCTTCTGCCAAAACACTGTCACGTAAGGTCATGTTTATAGCAGTATAGACTTTATCTTTATGTCTATGAATTAATCTTTCTAAGGCAAACTCTTTGCCTTTAAGATATTGAGCTATTAGCTCTTGGTCTGTTGCTAAATGTGGTCTGTTCATCTTCGTTTAGTTTTTGGTGAAGAAATAAATAATTAACTAAACGTAAAGCTTTACTCAATAACATTGATTGTGTTTTTAATGAAATAATAATAAGAGTAAAGTATAGACCTAAGGGCAAATGAAATTGATGAAGTAGAATTTTCTGTCTATATAGAATTATAATTTTAACGAAGATAAAACAATTTTTTGATTTTGCAAATTTTTGTTAATTTATTTTTTAATGGCTCTATCTTTATGGTCTATATGACAAGTATTTTAAATAGAAAAAAAGCACCATCTATCGATATAAAAGCCATAGATTTCCCGCTAGTACAGGTGCAGGATAATTTTCATTATATCAAAGGAGCTACTCAAGAATATACCTTTTTACAATTGGTTTTTGATGCAGGTAAAATAAGCAGTCAAAAAAAGCTGATTGCCGATTGTTGTTGCGATATGCTACTTTCAGGAACAAGTACTAAAACGGCATTTGAATTAAATGAACTTCTCGATTATTATGGCGCTAGCATCGAACCCATTGTAGGAGATGACGATTTAACTATTCGAATTTATTGTTTAAATAAACAATTAGAAAATATTCTTCCAGTTATTCATGAAATTCTTACAGATTCTATCTTTCCTAAAGAAGAAGCTGATCTAATATTGACTAAATGGAAACAACGTCAATTAATACAATTCAAAAAAACAGATTATGTAGCCAACAGAAAATTTAGAAATATTTTATTTGGTGATGCTCATCCATACGGTTCGCTTATAGTACAAGAAGATTTCGACTTAGTACAACTAGAGGGTATTAAAAATTTTTATCAAACTTTTATTCAGCATAAAGCCTGTAAAATAATTTTAACGGGAAAAGTAGATGATGCTCATACATGCAAAATTCAAGCTACTTTTTCAAATCAACTGACACCAGTGCCTGAATTAAAAAACTTTTCAATTCATACTGTTAGTACAGGGGTTTATAAAGAAACAATGCCCGATACAGTACAATCTTCTATTCGTATTGGTAAATTAGTGTGTGGTATGCATCATGAAGATTATATGGGATTATATATGCTTACCAGTATTTTAGGAGGATATTTTAGTTCGAGATTAATGTTGAATATTCGAGAAGATAAAGGATACACTTATGGGATATACGCTACCATATATGCGAAGAAACTAGCTTCTATCTTTGAAATCAGTGCCGAAGTCAACCAAGAACATCAGCTAGATGCGATCGATGAAATAAAAAAAGAAATTAATCGTTTAATAGACGAAGAAATTCCTCAAGAAGAATTAGAGAAAGTAAAAAATTATGTATTAGGTCAAATGATGCGTAGTATAGACGGACCAATTAAAACAGGTAAAATTTACAAGACATTGCTTATACAAAATTTAAATTTTAACTTTAGTAAAGCATTTGAACAAAAATTAAAATTGATGAACAGCACTGATTTACAAAAACTAGCTCAGAAATATTTGAATTTAGATAGTATGTATTTGATTAGTGTTGGATAACCATGAAAGCAATAAAAGCAAGTTTATTTTTTTTATTATTTACACTACTCACGTGTATTCATACTACAGCCAAAGCACAACAATTTATTTGTGCAACTAATAATGCGGTGAGTAATAATATAACCTTAGTTTGGACTAGTAGTACAAATCCTTGTGGTCCATTTGTTCAATATTATGTATATGCTTCTACCAGTAGTAGTGGTCCTTTCACCATCATCGATTCAACCACTAATATTAATGATACCAGCTTTGTTCATACAGGTGCGCTAGTCACTAGCTCTACTTGGTATTATTATGTGGTGGCTATTTATAATTGTCCTGGATTTATACCAGTACCTAGTGCTATTATCAATAATAATGCGCCTGATGCACCCGTATTATCCTATGTAACCATTGGTCCTAATGGTGCAGAAATTCACTGGCAACCTAGTGCTTCTCCTCAAACATGTTTTTATGTGATTTATTACGATAGTATTCGAGGGAATAGCGAAAGACATGATACCGTTTGGGGTAGATTTAATACGGTATATGTCGATTCACAATTTACCTATAATGCCAATAATGAGCCTATTTATTATACGATTGAAGCCAATGATTGTTGTGGGAATAATAATGGTATCGTACATCCTTCACATCGCACTATTTATTTAACAAATACAGAGTTAAAATGTGATGGGAAAGTTCAATATACTTGGACACCATACGTTGGTTGGTCGAGTATTTATGGATACCAATTATTCATCAGTAAAAATGGATCGGCTTATACTCAAATGGCAGAAGTGCCGAATTATGCGCAGAGTTTTGATTATAGCGATTTCAATGATTTCGATTCGGTATGTGTGTATGTAGAAGCTTTAAATACTGCAGATACTACCATACATTCAAGAAGCAATATCAATTGTTCGAAGCCTTCAGTGGTGCAGCAGCCAAAATTCTTTTATTTAACCAATGCCAGTATTAATGATCAAGAACAAGTAGATTTAAGTTATTATATAGATACTAGTGCAGAGATGTTTCGTTATTATGTTGAAGTAAAATATTCTAGTCAACCTTTTTTGAAAGAATTTGAAACGCCAGTAATGCGTCCATTTATCAATATGCTAGATACCATTACTGATACCATTGCTAATACCGCCATTCAAAGTTATACCTATAGAATGTTGAGTGATGATAGTTGTAGTAACCAAGTGAAAAGCTCTTTGGCAAGTACTATCTTTCTAAAAGTAGCTTTAACCAATTATTATGAATTTACCTTGAATTGGACTCCTTTTGATATAGATTTTGGAAGAGTTATTTCATATGAAATTTATAGACGACAAAATAATGAGCCATTTGTATATTTAGCTACAGTTGATCCAAACTCATTTGAATATATTGATAATGTGGAAGGCATTGTAAAAGACGGGGCTCAATATTGTTATAAAGTATATGCCAAATTTCAATTGCGATTTCCAAATGGAACTAGTCTTTCTAATTTAACTAGTAAATCGAATCGTGCCTGTATTACTCATAGACCCATTGTGTATGTACCAAATGCCTTTGTACCTGCTGGTGTAAATAATATTTTTAAACCTAGCATCACTTTTAATGATTTAAAAGGATATAGTATGAGTATTTTTAATAGATGGGGCGAAGAGATATTTGTCAGCAACGATTATGAAACAGGTTGGGATGGCAAGAAAAACGGTAAAGAATGCCCGGCTGGTGGATATGCGTATTTAATTAAGTTTAATGGCTTGGATGGATTTACCAATGAATATAAAGGCATTGTATTACTAGTCAGGTAATACATTTTAGTCATAGAAAAACGGATTATCGCTAATATTTCTTCTCAATATATGACTGGTTGAATCGTATGTAATTCCAATATATTGATCTTTATTCAGTTTGATAGCAAAACGAATTTCTTGTGTATTATCGATTAGAATTTGTACTTGATGTGTTTGATGACTCAAATTAAAATCAAAGCTTTGAGCCAATCCAATAGAATAATTGGTGCTAACTAGAGAGTCTACTAAAAGTTGATTATCGATATAAATTTTGGCTCTGTTATTTACATAATCACTCTGTAAATCGATTCTTAATAAATGTTTTTCATTTTGTTTATTGCAAGCCACAGTGGCAAGTAAAGTGCTTATTATAACTACCAATAAAATAACTTTAGTTTTCATAGTATGCGTTTATTGAAATACGAATTGATTGTAAAAATAGTTGCTTAAAGTTATTTCGTGCTAAACAATATTGTTTTTACCTTTGTTTTTATAATAAATTGAGTGTATGCAAAAAGAAGTTTACAGACCATTACAGATATGGTTGATCATAGGCTTAGCAATGGTGTTGATTCAAGTGATGTTAGGTGGAATAACACGTTTAACCAATTCAGGATTATCTATCACCGAATGGAATATTATCAAGGGAACCATACCGCCAATCACAAATGAAGCTTGGGAACACACATTTGAGCAATATAAAATACACGCTAAGAAACAATACGAATCTTTGCATGCTGGCATGACTTTAAGCGAGTTTAAATTCATTTATTTCTGGGAATATTTTCATCGCTTATGGGCTCGATTTATTGGGGTAGTTTTCGTCATTGGTTTAGTTGTTTTCTTACTCTTGAAAAAAATTGATAATAAATTATTAATTCAACTCCTCATTGTTTTTGGTTTAGCTATGTTAGAAGCCGTTTTCGGCATCATCATGGTTTATAGCGGATTGGGCGATGATACACGTACTTGGGTGAGCGCCTATAAACTAATTATTCACTTGATCATTGCTACTTTAATCTTCTCCTATTTGTTTTATGTGTACTTGTGCTATACGCAAAAAAATACAGCGGATACTCATTTGCCCTTGTCATTAAAGCGATTGAGCTCCATTATCATCGTACTTATCATTTTACAAATATTGTTTGGTGGATTGATGGCTGGGATGCGTGCAGGTTTAGTTCATCCATATTTCCCAGTGTTTGTGCATGGTTCGAATATGATCAATGCATTGCAAAGTCCAGCACCACAAACTTTAGATGAAATAGGCGACTATGAAAAAAGTGTTTATATCAAAGCAGTGATACAAATTGTACATAGAACCATGGCTACCTTTTTATTGGTTTTAATAGGATGGTTTTTATATCAATTATCAAAGTTGAATTTTTCAGAAACGATGAAAAAAGCAAGAACTTTTTTCGCTGTGATGATTGTGCTTCAATTTACTTTAGGAGTCATTACTATTCTGCTCAGTATTGGTCGCATTCCCCCATTTTGGGGCACTGTGCATCAATGTGCCGCATTGATTTTATTATTGAGTAGTATATATGTGAGGTATCAAATGCTTGAAAAAAAATAATTCGAAATAGCAATTTTTTTATCGAAGTACATGCAGTCTATCGGCATCTAATTTAGCCATAATCATCAATAGCAAAGTAAATGCTAATAAGGAAGATCCTCCGTAACTAATATAGGGAAGTGGAATACCGATAACAGGTACAAGGCCTATGGTCATTCCAATATTAATCATAAAGTGAAAGAATAAAATTCCCGCAACGCTATATCCATAGATTCTACTGAAAGTTGAACGTTGCTTATCTGCTGTAGATACTAGCCTATAGAGTAAGAGTAAATACAAGCCTAAAATAAGTGTGGTGCCCCAAAATCCTTCTTCTTCCCCAATGGTACAGAAAATAAAATCGGTGGTTTGTTCGGGAACAAAACTAAATTTAGTTTGAGTCCCTTTCAAAAATCCTTTGCCAAGAATCCCTCCAGAGCCAATAGCAATCATCGATTGACGAACATTCCAATCATCGAATTTTTTTTCTTTTTTGCCGTGCTTATCTAATTTGGGAAGTGATTCTTGTATGAGAGGTTTGTTTTTCTCTTTTTTATATTTGCCCAATACATAATCGATACGAGCTTTTTGATAATCTTTGAAAATATTGGTATATACTGTATTTACGCCCAATGCATAACTAGCAATTACCACATGAATAACTATGATTAAAATTAAATTGGGATTGAATTTTTTTCTTCTAAATACGTAGATTAAAATAGCTAAAGAAATTGCATCAATAATGAGCATAGGTACCACGCCATATTTTAGGGTGATGATACTAATGACCATCGTAATAAATGGAATAATCAAAAATAAAGGAGAAGCTCCCTCGCGAAATAATACAAAAATAAAAGAACAGAAAACCAACGTAGAGCCCAAATCGCCTTGTAGTATGACCAAACAAGCAGGTAGTCCAATAATGGCTAAGGCTGTAATTAAATGACGAATATTATTTCGGATATCGATATTCATGGCGCTCATATATTTAGCAAGCGCGAGTGCCGTAGCAAATTTAGCAAACTCAGCAGGTTGAATACCAAATGATCC
>CANHVE010000156.1 GCA_947464015.1 Saprospirales bacterium
GCTGCAGATAAATCACATTCAGAAAAATCGGTTTCTTCCAATTGTGAATTCTTAAAAATAGTTTTTTTAATTTTCGTTTTATAAAATGAGGCATGTTTTAAATTGCAGGTATCAAATGAAAATGAAAGTCCAAAATCATGACAGGTATCAAATTGAATTCCTAATAGTTTGCAATCTTTAAATATAACATCTCTCATGGCTGTATGATTGACTTTGCAAAGGCTTAAATTACAGGATACAATAGAACAATCTATAAATGTATAATCTGAAAAATCAATATCTCCAAAATTACAATTAGTAAATGTGCAATTTTCATATTCCCCTTTGGTTAATTCCTCTATTTTATTAAATGTTTTGTCTTGTATGAATATATCTTGCATATAACTAAGAGTTATTTGTTTAAAGCAGATTGAAATGCTATTGATTATTTTTAAAATGAAATGCCATACCTATTTGTGTATTTAAAATACTCGTCCAATTTTTACTACTCAGACTTTTCGTTTGATTAATCACAACTTCTGTATTTGGTGAATATACATAAGGTGCATAAGCAAAGCAAACAAAAGGAGATATGTAAAAATTATTTTTAAGTTTAATATAATAACCAATTTTTAGCGATGCTTCTGCTCCTATACTAAAGGCTTTTGAATGTGTATCATCATATATAAAAGCTGATTGATTTAGGTTTCTGTATAATGCACTTGAATTAGCCCCAAATATCGCTTCTATATATAAGCCTTTCATTTTCTCAGTGTTTTCATAATGCATTAGATAGCCCAGCTTCATAAAATGTAAAACGAGTAGATTGCTAGAATTCAAATTAGTTGCTTTACTATAAAAGTTAGAATAGGAGAGAAGGATTCCGTGTTTAAGATGCTTAGGCGATTTAAAAATATAACTAAGTGAAATGCTTGCCCCATGCATAAATAAGGGTTGTTTATTAGTGATAGTAGGTCTACTGAAATTATAGGTTTGAATAGCTTTATCCCATTGTTTAGCATACATATATTGGTAGGATAAATCACCCTTTAATTCTTGTGCATGTATTTTAGTAATACAAAAGAAGCAGATTAAAATACTAAGTATATTTTTCATGAGGACAGATCATTTAGCAGGTTCATTACTTCTCTATAGCCCGTTTCGGCTGCGCCAAATACGGTTTGATGATGGCCATTCAGATTCATTGCTTCACCAGCAAAATAGATTTTTTTATCGATTGATTCGGCGGCTATTTTACGGGCATCACCCATACCAACAGTGCTATACGAATAAGCACCACGTATAAAGGGTTTAGTAGTCCAGTTTTGTACATAAGAGGATATAAAAGAAGCAGTAGCTTGTCCATCATACATCTCGTCTAATTCTTGAAGTAAGGCATTAGTGATAGCTGAATCACTTCCCAATGAAGTTAAATGAGCCGCTTGATCGCCCATAATAAATGCAAGTAGTACATTAGAGTTGCCTGTTTTTCCAATTTTTTCATCGGCATAAGCTGCACAAATTGAACCACCGATAATATTTTCGTCATAAAAATTAGTGCTAAATTTTAGGAAGACTTTCATCCCTGCATCCATCCCTATTTTGGAGAAGGCAGTTGTTTTAGAAGTAGCTAAGGCAGGAGTGAAAGTAATATCTGAAGATTTCAGAATGGTAATAGGCACTGCTATAATTACTTTATCTGCGGTATACTTCAGATTATTGCTATCCGTAATTTCAATTTTATCTTTTGAGTAATCGATTGTATTTACAATAGTATTTAAACTTATATGCTCTCGAATAGAAGTAACAATATGTTTATCGAAAAAATCAAAATAGGTTTCTTGAAATTTAAAATCTTCATCACCAGAAATCCAATTTTCTTCTTCAGTAATTTTCCAGTAGGCTGAAATACGAGAAGCTGCAGCTCCTGAATCTCCTGCAATATTTTCAACTATATTGGCATATTCGCTTCCAAAACCTTCTTGAATGGCAAAGTCTTTAAAAGAGATATCAGGCACATTCTCTTCTCTAGTAAATAATGCATTTATATCTTTAGGTAATGTATTCACCAATTGGTTATTAAACCAAAATTTCTCATCGCTATCATCTAACGTAATTTTGGTATTTGTTTGATGAATCAAATCGCCGATGATATTATTTTGTCCATGTAACCATTGAGCACCGAGATCCAGAGGGTAATCAGCAAATCCTTCTACTTTCCCTAATCTACCTCCATAGGTATCACTTGCTTCTAAAATTTGGAAATCAATTCCTTTAGATTTTAAGATATAACCTGCATACAAACCAGCAGCACCAGCACCTATAATAATCACTTTACCTGTAAAAGAGGTGTCATCCAATATGGATTCTTTTCGACAAGCGGAGAGAAATGCTGATGGAATAAGCATCCCTCCAATACTGAGAATACTTGAATATTTAATAAATTTGAGTCTATTCATTTAAATGAAAAATTTTAATTAGTTTAATTTTTTATTTTTACTTACATCAATATTTACATAGGTATTGATAATAATTCCATTGTTATATTGAAAAATATTTTTGCTATTGACTTGTCTGCCTAATTGTTAGATTTCCATTGAATAACAGCTTCAATTCATAAAAAAGAGTTGTAAATATAATCAATTAAAAATGTATATCGATTTAAGTCAAAAAATATTGTCTTTACAATTTTTTTAAATCTAATAATGATTTTATTAGAGAAAGCGATAAGGGAGTTTTATTTTGTAATAATTTATTGATAAGAGGAGTTTGTACTATACAAATATACCCGAATTGATTCAATAAAAGATATTGGAAGGCTATACTGGTTTTATATTATACGAATCTTTGCTCTTATAATATCTTCATGAATTTTCATTAGGTATATACTTGTCAAATACCCAAAATAATTTTATAAATACAATGCAATATCTATAAATTTCAACCTTATATAACCTCAAAAATTTATATTCGTAGTAAAGAAGCTAACCAATAGTTATTTTAAATATTTCTTAAATTTGTTGTAAATGACTTATTTTTTCTATTAAATGTTTCCAAATAATCACCATTCCATATGTATCTCTTTCACAGTATTTAAGTAAGTTTTCTCTTGTCGTATTATAATCTCCTTCAAACATATTGTTTATCATTGTTAAAAATGTTTCACTTGCATCACCTCCATTGCTAATAACTAAATCATCATAATCATACTCAGCCGATATTGCTGGAAGAACGGATTTAATTGATGCAGAATTTCCAAAAGAAGGTAGATAATACCATGCCTGTCTAAATGGAATTAAAAGATCAATAAATCTAATACATAAATCATCAATAAAGTATTGATATTTTGGGAAGATTGGTGCTAAACTTTTTAAAACATTTATTTCAAAAATTGCATTATAGGCTACTATACTTCCTGACTGACCAATATCTTTCTTTAGCTGAATAAGCAATTCTAATCTTGGGTCTATGGGTGAATTATGTTGAAAATGTATAGGATTAGCTAAGAAATCTTTGTGTTCTATATCACCATTCAAATTATATACTATATGTAATGAATATTGAAAGGGTATTTGTTGATATGGTTGTGATCCATTAAGAACTGGAATGACAGGGAAAATAGTTTCAAAATCCAAAAAATAAATAGGAAATTGGATATTATTCAAAAAATTAGATATAGAAGCTTTATCAAAATAGCTTTGATTCGTTTTAATGCCTTCAACTTGTAATCTCTGTCTATGGGATAAACTTTCAGTAGAAGGTATATCGTTTAAATTTAATATCCCATTACTATATAATTCCCAATCTTTACCCTTTGGACTATATAACTCAAAAACTGATTGTTTTGGAATATGCTGCCAACAATGATGTTTATAATCACATGAAAAAGGATTCTTACAATGTTTACCAATTTCTATGTTGGGTTCTTTTTTTGCATCTAAGATGTCAAATAATCTAGCTAATTGCTCTGACACCCATTCCTGTTTTCTAATGACTATATCACTAATATCTGTCAAAGTAAAAAGTTCATTTACATTTATGTGTCCGTTTTTTATATAAGCACTGTTGATATGCATTATATAAAAACGATCTGGAGTAAATCCACTTTTATTCATTACCCAATATTGTATAGCTGCATCAGTTATGTAATAATCTTTTATATCAGTACTACTTTTTACTTCTATTGCCCATCTTTCATTCTCAGTATGATGTAATATATCCAAAGCTGCAAAAACTCTGTTATTCGAAAAAGTAGCTTCATAAATGGTATTTAATCTTTCCTTTAACCATATATTTGTAAAATGAATTGCATTTGACCAATCATTATTCATTTCAATTGTAGCATCCTTTCCATTAGGAAATACCTGTTGTGCTAGCTTACCAACCACGTTTCCGTTTGAGAAAAGTTTTTGAATCTCTTTATTTTCAGTGGGTTTAAGGTCTTTTCTATAAACATCAAAGTAGAGTTTTTTCTCGCACTGACTACCAGAAACAAAACGAGATTTAGTTATAGTATACATTAAAATTATACTGACTTATTTAATTCGTGTAAAATAATATTTGCATACTTTATTATGTTTTTTCCAGCTATGTTTTTATGTAGCTGATTTTCTAGTATTAAAGACTTAGCACCATTTGCAGCACCAGAAATATGAGGTATACTGATTATCTTAATAGGTAATTTGGTATCTGACTTTTTGCCCCATTCATTTATTTGAAGACCACCAGTTTCAATGCAATTTTCCCATTTAGCAATTTTTTTATTTTCTATCATTAACAATGCATTACCAGCATTGTTGCCCAAAGTTATAATGCATTTTGGGTTTATTATTTTGATTTCCTCAGATAAAATAGTTGCATGAGCTTCAAGTTTTTTATAGTTAGTTAAAGCATTACTTTTTTTGAATATTTGTTTTCCATTTTTATTAATTTTATTGATATCTATATAAAAAAATAATTTATAAATATCAGTAATATAGATGTTGTAATGTTTTAATAATTCATTAAAAAAGATATAATTCTCGTCATTATTATTCTCAATTAGACTAAAAGGTGCCCAAAATCCAATTTTAAGTTTTGGATCAAATCCTTTTTTTTTGTTTACATATACAGGATGTGTTCTTAAATTCTTATCGTTGGGTTCAGGAGGTAAAGAATCCATAGCACATACCATAATAGTATCTGCATTTTTATTGTTACTAGATTCTATATATATTGGCAAATCTGTTGCAAAAGATAATGCAGTTTGAGTAATATTTATCTGCTTAATAATCTCTAAAAAAGAGGGATTAAGAGATGATATATCAGCGAAACTTAGATTTCCTTTGAGTAGCTCTATTTCATCTTTATTATTGGTTTTTGAAAACGCTACAAGTTCTTCGTAAACAACTTTAAGTAAGCCTTTATCAGAGGATATTAAATATTTTTCTAATAATTCAATTATCTCGTTTTGCCGACTATGTATTTTAATTTCCAATTTAATTTGTTTTAAGATTAAAATGCTTTAATAAAAGATAACAAACAAATATAGTCAGATCTGAATTCCGAGACAAAGTCTTCATAACTAGAGGCATTGATTAACTCTTTTTTAAGAGGATAAAATATTTTCAATGAATGAATATCACTTTCAGTAGGAGAAGAAGTTTTCCATAAAAAAGATAAATCATAATCGTTGATTCTTGCTACTTGTAAAGAATAATCATCCGCATTTTCCATCAAGAAAGGATCTTGCTGTTTGATATGATTGTTGCAATACTCTAGTAAATCTTTTTCCATTATGATGTTATGATAGTCATCTACGGTAAATACGTTTTCAGAAATTTGAAAACTTAAATTTTCAAATTCCTTGATAAACTGACATTCTACTTTTCCACCATTTTCTTGAACCACTTCAAAATAAAATTGAATCTTGTCTGATTTATTATTTGTCAGAGATTCATGCTTTCCATGCCACCTACCTTTCATTGGACCTGTTTCTAAACCAGATTTATATTTTCCAGTAAAGCTTCCCTTGCCATCAAACGTCCATTCAAAGAGGCCTTGGTCTTTTTTGTTTTTCCAAATACCTTCTATTTTATTTTCTGATAAACTTCCAATGCATACCCCATCATCTTGATAAGTAGCAGTAATGTTAACGCCATGCTGAGTGATGGTTAAATCACCATGTTGGGTTTTGTAAGTGCCTGATGGGTTCATAAAAATTTATTAATCTAATCTTTAAATGTTTTCTTTTTCTTAATGAGGTTTACGTGAATCAAAATAAGTTTTCAACGCTGTATGCGGTTTCACTAAAATAGTCTCGAATTAAATCAGAAACTTCATCCGAATTAACATTCAACAATGCCGCAACAATTTCTTCGTTTTCTTCA
>CANHVE010000157.1 GCA_947464015.1 Saprospirales bacterium
AATTGGAGATGTAGATCCCATTAAAGCTGCGAATTTAAAATTGAGTTATGCCGATGATCGTGTGATTCATTATGGAATGATTCCGCGAGCAAATCGTTGCATTTTCGTCATCAATGAATTGCCCGATTTACAAGCTAGAATTCAAGTATCGCTATTTAATATTTTACAAGAAGGCGATATTCAAATTCGTGGATTTAAAGTACGTTTACTCTTAGATATTGAATTTGTATTTACTGCCAATCCCGAAGATTATACCAATCGAGGCAGTATTATCACGCCTTTAAAAGATCGAATCGGTTCGCAAATTTTGACGCATTATCCTGAAAATATTGATATCGCTAAACATATCACTTCGCAAGAAGTAGATTTAGTGAGCGAACAAGAAAGTATTTATGTACCTGAATTAGCTAAAGACTTATTAGAAAATATCGCCTTCTTAGCTCGAACAAGTCCGTATATCGACCAGAAAAGCGGCGTGAGTGCTCGTATGAGCATTACAGCTTATCAAAATTTAATCAGCACTGCTGAGAGAAGAAGTTTGTTGAATGGCGAATCGAAAGCCAGAGTACGATTGTCAGATTTTACAGGCATCATCCCTTCTATAACGGGTAAAGTAGAGTTGGTTTATGAAGGCGAACAAGAAGGAGCTTCTTTTGTAGCTAATGAATTAATCAAAAACGCCGTTAAAGATTTATTCAAAAACTATTTTCCTAAAATTGAGAAATTAGAAAAGCCTAAAAGCCAAAGTCCCTATCAAGAAACTGTAGATTGGTTCTTAGAAAAAAATGAGTTTTTATTATTGGATGATGCGACAGAGAAAGAATATATACAACAATTAGAATCTATCAAACCTATCGTTCAATTAATCAAAACCTACAAGCCCGATATAGCCAAAGAAGACATGCATTTTTGGATTGAGTTTGTATTATGGGCTTTAGTAGAATACAATAAACTCAATAAAGACCGTATTCAAGAAGGCTTTGTATTCAGCGATACGATGGATAATTATTTGAAAGATTTGAATAATTAAGCCGGAGGCAATTCTTCTTTCCCATCAGCATGTTTAGCAAATCGTCCTTTTTCTCTTGGATGTACTTGATCATAACGTGACCAAGGCCAACCACCAAATTGGGTTTGATGATAATCTTCAAATGCTTGATTGATTTCTTCTTTGCTATTCATCACAAACGGGCCGTATTGAATCACTGTTTCAGCTATTGGCTTGCCTTGCAGCACTAATATACTCAATGGCTCCACTCCTGCTACTAAATTTAAATCTTGATCGGCCGCCACTTCAATAGAACTATATTTAGGTATATCAGTAGTATCAATACGAAGCGCTGTTCCTTCATAAAAATACAATGTTCTATTCACACCCGTAGAAGCTTTAGGTAAAGTCCAAGTACTGCCAGCCTCCATTTTAATATTCCAAATAGCCACTTCATTCGATGTGTCTGCAGCCCAAGAATCAGGCGGTGGACTGCCCGCTTTAATATTTTGCAACATACCAGCGATGACTTCAACCTTTACACCTACACTGCTATAATGAGGAATATTTTCTTTCCAAAGCATTTTAAAATGAGGCTCTACCATTTTGTTTTTCTTCGGTAAATTAATCCAGATTTGAAATAACTCCATTGGATTATCCTGTTCTTGATTCAATAAAGGAAACATTTCGGAATGTTGAACACCTTTACCAGCCGTCATCCATTGTACATCTCCATTGCCGTATCTACCTGCCGCCCCTAATGAATCGGCATGATCTACCAAGCCTTTACGCACTAAAGTAATCGTTTCAAATCCTCTATGTGGATGACCTGGAAAGCCTGGAACGCTTTTACCATGATACATTCGAAAACCATCTTTGATGATAAAATCATCGCCCATATGTCGACCTTGCAAATACGAAGCATCTGGCCCCATTTCGGCATTCCCTTTCGGAAAAAAATCTTCGTGATGCACACAAAATAAAAAAGGATCAGCAGTTTCCCAGATAAAACCTAATGGTTTAATTTGTTTAATTGGATTCATAAGTTCAACATTGTTGTTTTTTTGAAATGTATTAGATAGGCTCTGTAATGGCGCTAAAACAGTGCCGGTGAAGGCAAGCGATAATCCTTTTAGAAAATTTCTTCGCTCAACAGGCATGATATAACTATTTCATTAATTTTTGATTGAATGCTTGTGAGGCATTTTTCGGAATAGATAAAGAAGGAAAGGCTGCTCCTTTGATTTCTTTGGCTAGATACACTATTTGCCCAACATGATAAGGATAATGTGCTAATTGTCTATTGATGGCTTGAATGACCGTATGTGGTTCATTTCGAATTGTAACGATACGTTGCAAATCCGATTCTTCTAATGGCTCTAATACGGCAAACAAACAGTTCCAAGCCGCTTCCCAATTGGCCAATAGCGTTGCTTTATCTAATCGCTCTTCTTCAAATTCTGCATCGCGTTGTCTCCATTCCTTCTCTCCATCAGAGGTATAGAAATCAGTCCAACGAGACAGCATATTTCCTTGCATATGCTTCATGATAATAGCGATTGAATTGCTGTATTCGTTCACGCTAGTATAAAAATCATCGACTTCTAATTGAGCAAAGCTTTTATCGCCTAATGCTTTGTAATACTTGAATTCCTTTAGAATAGAGCTTTTATAACTTTCGAAGAATGACATAGAATTAATTTAATCCATAACTCAGCAACATATTCGCTGAAGTATTGTGAAACAATAAAGGTTCATAGCTTATTTCCATAAAATCTTTCATAGGAAATCCATCAATCATATCTGCTAATGCTACTTCATCTGAAGCTAATAAGACAATCCAAAGCTTCGTTCTGCTTTCATTTAAAGAATATAAACTGAGTTTGCCTTCACTAAATAATTGATTGACGTATTCTCGTTGCTCGGGAATCAACATCAATAGTTCTTCTGTAAATTGCTTTGGCAAATTTGCCGTGATCATATAGTGATTCATTTCTATAAATTCTTAATATAAAATTACAACAATTTGAAAAATTAAATAGTTCTAAGTAATTTTGTTCCTAATGAGAAATTTTATTAAAAATAATTCTAGCTATACGTTTTCAATCGTCGTCAGCTAATCTATTGGATGTATTTCAAACAAAACCACATTCAGACAGTTCTACCTATTTCTCAATTTACAATTATTACAAAAAAAAATAAAGATTAATTCAAATGGAATTACTAAAAATATATGATGCAAAAACGATTGAACCTCATTGGTATCAATACTGGAAAGACAAAGGATTTTTTAAATCGACCCCCGATGAACGTGAACCTTTCACCATTGTCATCCCTCCACCAAACGTAACAGGCGTATTGCATTTAGGTCATATGCTCAATAATACGATTCAAGATATTTTGATTCGTAAAGCTCGTATGGAAGGTAAAAATGCTTGTTGGGTGCCGGGTACCGACCATGCTTCTATCGCAACTGAAGCAAAAGTAGTAGCGATGCTTCGCGAACGTGGTATCAAAAAATCAGACATCACTCGTGAAGAATTTTTAAAATATGCTTTTGAGTGGAAAGATAAATACGGCGGTATTATTTTATCGCAACTAGAAAAGCTAGGTGCTTCTTGCGATTGGGATAGAACGCGCTTTACGATGGAAGATGATTTAAGTGAAGCCGTAATCGATTCATTTATTCATCTATTCGAAAAAGGCTATATCTACCGCGATTTGAAGATGATTAATTGGGATCCTGCGGCTAAAACAACTTTGAGTAATGAAGAAGTAATTTACAAAGAAGAACGCTCTAAACTCTATTATATCAAATATCTGTTTGAGAATAGTTCGGAGTATATGTTAGTGGCAACTTCCCGTCCAGAAACACTTTTAGGCGATACAGCCGTTTGTGTAAATCCGAATGATGAACGATACAAACATTTGATTGGTAAACAAGTTAGAGTACCATTAATCAATCGATTGGTACCAATTATTAGCGATGATTATATCGATATTGAATTTGGTACAGGTGCCTTAAAAGTAACACCAGCGCATGATACGAATGATTATGAAATTGGTAAAAAATATCAATTAGAAACCATTGATGTATTTAATGAAGATGGTACTATAAGCGCTGCAGGACAATTGTATGTTGGTCAAGATCGATTTGCAGTACGTAAACAAATCGCTAAAGATTTAGAACAAGCGGGCTTACTTGAGAAAGTAGAAGACATAACGAATAAAGTAGGTTATAGCGAAAGAACGAATGTAGTGGTAGAGCCACGCCTTTCATTGCAATGGTTTGTAGATATGAAAGAAATGGTGAAACCTGCACTAGAAAATGTGATGAATGATGAAATTCAATTTCATCCAGAGCGTTTTAAAAATACCTATAAGCATTGGTTAGATAATATTCGCGATTGGCCTATCTCTCGTCAATTATGGTGGGGACAACGAATTCCTGCTTGGTATGATGCACAAGGAAATTTTGTAGTGGCTAAAACTGTTGAAAGTGCAATTGAAAAATTCAAAGCAAAAGGAATAGAAATTACAGCTACTGATATTCGTCAAGATGAAGATGTACTCGATACATGGTTCTCTTCATGGTTATGGCCAATATCGGTTTTTAATGGCTTTAAAGACCCGAATAATGCAGATATCAATTACTACTACCCTACTAATGTATTGGTAACAGGTTGGGATATTATTTTCTTTTGGGTAGCGCGTATGATTTTTGCAGGCTACGAATTCAAGCAAGAAAAACCTTTCCAGCATGTATATTTCACTGGGATGGTACGTGATTTACAAAGAAGAAAAATGAGTAAATCATTAGGAAATTCTCCTGATTTATTAGAGTTGATTGATACCTATGGCGCAGATGGTGTTCGTTTCGGTATTATGGCTTGCTCGCCTGCAGGGGGCGATTTGATATTTGATTCGCCTATCGATCCTAAAACAAAAATGGTGATTAATGAAAGTCCACTGTGCGAACAAGGAAGAAACTTCTGTAATAAAATGTGGAATGCCTTACGTCTATTGAAAGGTTGGGAAATATATGAAGGTAAAAATGAAGACAATCAAATAGCTATCGATTGGATGAATCATAAATTGAATCAGTTTACAGAGCAATACCATAGCAGCTTTGAACAATTTAGATTCTCTGAATTACTCATCGATTTATATAAATTTATTTGGGATGATTACTGTTCGTGGTATTTGGAAATGATTAAACCAGAATATCAAAAACCAATTGATTCATATACGTATCAAGCAACTAGTGAGATATTTGAAAAATTGATTACGCTCTTACATCCATTTATGCCTTTCATTACTGAGGAAATTTGGCATCACTTAGGCGAACGTACAGAGAAAGATTGCATGATTATTAAACCGATGATTCATGCAGTTAAGTATGATGCAAAATTAATCGAGCAAGCGGAAGAAGTGAAAGAGCTTATTACAGCTATAAGAGAAGTACGTGCGAAAGCGAATATGAAAGCTAAAGATATGATACAAACTTATTCTGAATCGAAAGGCTCGGCACAATACACTTTATGGAAAAGTAAAATCATGAAGCTTACCAATAGCGATGTATTTGAAGCATGCGATACGGAAATTGCGAATAGCAGCACTTTTGTTTGTAAAGGTTATAAGTATTTTGTGGTGACTGGTAAAGTAGTGGATGCGGCTGAAGAGCGAATTAAATTGACTAAAGAACTAGATTATATCAATGGATTTATTCGTTCGATAGAAGCGAAATTAAGCAATGAAAAATTTGCGAATAACGCACCAGCAAATGTATTAGAAGCAGAGCGCAAAAAATTGAATGATGGTTTAGCGAAACAAAAGATGTTAGAAGAAGCCTTGAGTCAATTAGCTTAAGTCATCGCTTTAACCGTAAATTAATTCCATTATTCATTCTATGAGCGATATACTTAAAAAATCAGTTGAATCAATAGCGATTGAAAATTTTCAATATGATTTGCCCGATTCGCGTATTGCCAAATATCCCGTAGAACCGAGAGATAGCAGCAAATTACTGGTGTATAAAAATCATCAAATCACAGATGATTTTTATTATCATGCTGATCGATATATTCCTGCCAATTCTTTGTTGATTATGAATAATACCAAAGTGGTGGAAGCTCGCTTATTATTTCAAAAAGAAAGTGGTGCTACTATTGAAATATTTTGTCTTGAACCAGATGATCGTTACTCTAATATCATTGAAGCGATGCAATGCACTGATAAGGTGTATTGGAAATGCTTAGTGGGTGGCGCTAAAAAATGGAAGGAAGA
>CANHVE010000158.1 GCA_947464015.1 Saprospirales bacterium
ATAATAATTATCTTAAACTTATTCGACTCTTCAAAATACTTGATAATATCAAAACTCCAAGTTCTGTAAACACATAAGGTAAGTATTTTGAATATTCTCCTCGCTTTAAGATCGCATTTTGCGACCTTATACTTTCATTCTCTTCATGAGTCAATTCAAACATATAATGAATTGTGAAACGATCCATATTTCGTTTAACTTGTTCTTTTAGTCTTCTAGTCTCCACACCATACATCTCAGCTAAATCTCTATCTAACATCACTTTTTGTCCGCGTATAAAATAGATTTTTGTTTGTATGAAGTCGTCTGTTATAGCTACATTTTTTTCCATATTTTAATCGCTTTGATTTTAGTAGTATACTTTATCAAACCTATACATTTCAAGAATGCCCATCATAGCTTATCTATAAATGATATTTATCAGTTTATACATGGTATTATTTTATGTTTATATGCATAATTATTATTTATCTAAAGAAATACTGTATATGCACTAATTAGTTATGAATAGATCATTCATTTGATTTTTATTGCTATAATGAAACTTTTTTAATCCAACAATTATTTAGTTAGTATCTTTTATTTATGAAACGAAATGATATTATTCGATTATTAAGTACTTTACCTTTATTGACATCTATGAATCCATTACATTCTTTATACCAGCTGAGTGAAAATATGAATAAGACTGCAAGAATGCCAGTGCTATTTCTTGGTCATGGCAATCCCATGAATGCAATTGAAGAAAATCAATTCGTGCATGGATTTCGCAATGTTGCTAAAAATATTCCCAGCCCCTCTGCCATACTTTGCATCTCTGCGCATTGGTATATTGCAGGCACTAAAGTCACTGCTATGGAACATCCCAAAACGATTCATGACTTTGGTGGTTTCCCGAAAGCACTATATGAGGTAGAATATCCAGCCCCTGGAAGTCCAAGTCTAGCTCAAACGACCAAAGATTTATTGGCACCTACAAGTGTTGAATTAGATGATTCGTGGGGATTAGATCATGGTGCATGGACGGTTATCAAACATCTTTATCCCGAAGCTAATATACCCGTCATTCAAATGAGTATCGATTATACAAAACCAGCCTCTTATCATTATGAATTAGCACAAAAATTAAATAGTTTGCGCGATAAAGGGATATTGATAATTGGGAGTGGCAATATCATTCATAATTTAGGCTTAGTCGATTTTCAACAAATAGATAAAGTTGGATATGGCTATGATTGGGCTATTGAAGCACATACTCGTATCAATTCACTTTTATTAAAAGGCGATTATCAATCACTAATCGATTATAAGAAAGAATCAAATGCTATTCAATTGGCTATCCCTACACCCGATCACTACTTACCTTTGATTTATACCTTAGCTCTTCATGACAAAAAAGAATCTATTTCTTTGTTTAATGATGAATTGTTAGCAGGAAGTTTAAGTATGACTTCTATAAAAATTGGATAGTTTGTAAGAACAATTACGAATGACGTCCCGAAGCTTCGGGATTCAAATTACGAATTGTGTTGCTCTTTATCTTAAAGAATTAATAAAAACAGTCAACGATATTCATGAAATTCACATTAAGCATTAAACATTAAAAATTAAGCATTAAAAATTATAATATCTGTACCTTTGTTTTGCTTTACACAGCATATGATACATGATTAGTACTGACTTTGCCTTAGCGAAAAAATTATTAGAAGACGAACAAGTAATTGGTTTGCCAACTGAAACAGTTTATGGCTTGGCTGGAAATATATTTAGTGAAAAAGCAATTAGCACTATTTATAAAATCAAACAACGTCCAAGTTTCAATCCGCTTATCGTTCATATAAAAGATATAAGTGCATTAGAAAAAGTGGCTATTCAAATTCCTGCAAAAGCATATCAACTAGCTCATGTGTTTTGGCCAGGACCATTGACTTTATTGCTTCCTAAGCATCCATCTATTTCTAATCAAATCACCGCTGGTAAAAATACCGTAGCGGTTCGTATCCCCAATCATCCTGTAGCATTGGCTTTGCTAGCCTCATTAGATTTCCCTTTAGCGGCACCAAGTGCCAATCCATTTACACGAATCAGTCCAACTACTGCCGAACAAGTAGAAGCATACTTTCAAAATGAGATACCACTCGTACTTCAAGGGGGTACATGTAAAAATGGTGTAGAATCTACCATTATTGGTTTTAATGAAGATCGAGTTATTTTATATAGATATGGGGCTATTCCTATAGAAGCTATAGAAGCCGAAGTGGGCGAAGTAGATATATATATTCAGAATGAAAAAAATCCTGAAGCTCCTGGTATGTTGATGAAACATTATTCGCCTCTTACGTCTGTTATTGTTACAGATAATATAAGTGCAGAAATACAAAAACAGGCTAACAAAAAAATAGGCTTGATTGTATTTCAACATGCCTCATCAGCTATTGAACTCAAATACCAACAAGTTTTATCTGAAAAAGGAGACCTACAAGAAGCTGCATCTCATTTATATCAAGCATTACATCACTTAGATACGCTGCAATTAGATTTAATCATTGCTGAAAAATTTCCAGATGAAGGCCTGGGCAAAACCATTAATGATAGGTTACGTAGAGCGGCTGAAAAGTAAATCGTACCATCTATATCGCATCCACACTCCATCGAGCAATCGGTTCTATTTCTTGTGAAGTAAATTCTTTTTTTAAATATTTGTGATAGGCTGCAATAGCAATCATCCCTGCATTATCGGTGCAATATTGAAATGCTGGCACATAGGTTTTGTATTGATGTTTCTCTCCTGCTTCTTTTAGTAATTGACGTAAACCGCTATTAGCCGATACTCCTCCTGCAATTGCAATATCTTTAATATGCAATTCTTTGGCGGCACGACATAATTTAGAAATCAAAATGGAATTGATTCGAAATTGAATTGATGCACATAAATCAGTCAAATGCTCCTGAATAAATGAAGGATTTTTTGCGACTTCTTTTTGGATAAAATAAAGCACATTGGTTTTTAATCCACTGAAACTAAAATTATATCCTTCTGTAGCTGGAAAAGGGAATTGAAAGGCCTCAGCATTTCCTTGTTGGGCATGTTTATCAATTAATGGACCACCGGGATATGGTAGCTCGAAGATTTTAGCAATTTTATCATAAGCTTCTCCTGCTGCATCGTCTTTCGTTTCGCCCAATAATTCGAATGATAAATAATCTTTTACTAATACCATTTGCGTATGTCCACCAGATACTGTCAAACATAAAAAGGGAAAGTTAGGAATTGGTTCATCAATAAAATGTGCCATTATATGGGCTTGCATATGGTTTACCTCAATTAAAGGTAATCGGTGGGGTAGTGCAAATGCTTTGGCAAAACTTAGACCTACATGCAAAGATCCTATCAATCCTGGACCACGAGTAAAAGCCACCGCAGTTATATCTTCTTTTTGGATATTTGCAGCTTTGATACATTGGTCGACTACGGGCAAAATATGTTGCATATGTGCCCTAGATGCATATTCGGGGAAAACCCCACCATACGCAGCATGCACTGCTTGTGAAGCTGTAATATTAGATACAATTTTACCCTCTACACAAATAGAAGCAGAAGTGTCATCACAGGATGATTCGATAGCTAAAATACAAATACTCATATTTAGACGTTAAAAGTAGATAAAAATGCTTACAATACTAATTCTTTTGCTTACAATGTATTTTATTAACTTTGACGTCCTGATTATATGGCAAAAAAAGTAAAACGGAAAATTATTGGTGGAGGTACATTAAGTATCATTCTACTTGTATTGGCTTTTTTTGTGCTTATACATTTTCCTTTTTTTCAAACCTATTTAACTCAACAAGCGGCTAAAGTCCTTTCCAATAAAATTCAGTCTGAGGTAAAAGTAGGCAGTGTTGAATTATCATTTTTTAATCATTTTATATTAAAAGATGTTTACATAGCAGATGATAATAAAGATACACTCATCTATATTGGTAAAGCGGATGCCAACTTACAAAACTTTGCACTTTTCGATAAAAAAGTAAATATTACTAAATTGGTTTTAAGTAATACACATCTAGCCATTGGGAAAAATAAAGACGGTTTTAGTACAATAAAAAATGTAATCAGTCGATTAACGGCCGTTAATCCAACAAAAAAAACTACAAAAAAACCTGCTAAAACTTGGGATTTCGCCTTTGGTGAATTAGTAATTGATCAACTTAAAGTTGATTATAATGATAAATATCATAATCAATATTTACAAGTAGTATTACCTAAAGGAAATTTAGCTGTGAAAAGCTTAGACTTGAAAAAGAATATATGCAGTATTGCTTCTGCCCAATTAGATGGAGCGAATATCACCTTTGTAAAAGAAAAATATCATAAAACTGCCGACTCTGCCGTTTCAAAAAACATGCATTTTTTAGGTGCTTTTTTAATTGAATATGAAAATATACAAGTGAGCCATTCGAAGTTTTCATACAATGATAAAAACAAAGAAATAAGCACTCAAGGAATCGATTACTTTCACATGGGGGTAAACGATATCACTATTCAAATCCAAAAAGGAAAGATTGACCATGACACCATTTTTGGTTTGTTAGAAAAGCTATCTTGCACTGAAAAGAGTGGGTTTGCCTTATCTAATTTAACGGGTAATGCGCGCGTATCAACTAGTGATGTTACCATCGAGCAAATGGTATTAACGACTCCTAACAGTCGTTTGAAAGATTACCTGAGACTAGAATACGATTCTTTTCCTGATTTTAAAGATTTTATTCATAAAGTAAAAATCAAAGCCTCTTTAAATGAAAGTCAGTTAAGCTTAGTCGACATTAATTATTTTGCCAAAAACAAATTAGAATCAATCAAACATAATATTTTTATGGTGAGTGGAAATATTATTGGTGAAGTAGATAATATTAGAGGTAAAAATTTATTATTCACTACTGGATTAAATACTTCGTATGAAGGAGAAATCTACATGAATGGTTTACCCAATATCAAAGAAACATTAATCAATGCCGAAATTGATAATTTACAAACGGATGTAAATGATATTAAACGTATTTATCCAAATTTCACCTATCCTACACAATTACAAAAATTTGGTAATATCGGATATAAGGGGAGATTTGACGGATTTATAAGTGATTTTGTAAGCAATGGTTTTATCACTACTAATTTAGGAAATGCGAACACCGATCTAAACGTAAAATATACTGCTGGTAGTCCTGTTAGATATAGTGGACATTTAATTACTGAATCATTTGATATTGGCGAATTAACTGATCAACAAAACAATATTGGCAAAGTATCGCTAGATGCAACCGTGAAAGGAAGTGGATTGAAACTGAATGAACTCAATGCTACCTTTGATGGCATCGTGCATCAGTTTGAATTAAAAAATTATAACTATAAAGAAATTAAAATTGATGGCTCTTTTGTAAAAAAAGAATTTAAAGGAAACCTCAATATTGAAGATGAAAATATTAAACTTGATTTTAGTGGTCAATTGAATTTAGATGGCGCAACTCCTAGTTATAATTTTGATGCAGACATTGAAAAAATCGATTTAAAAGCCTTGAATTTATCAAAGAAAAATATTGTGATTTCCACTAAAAGCAATATCAATTTCAAAGGAAAAAAATTAGATGATTTTAATGGAGATATCTATTTAAATGATTTAGTAGTAAAAATTGATAGCGGTGTTTTTCCATTGAATAATGTCCATGTAAATACCTATACAGATAATTTTGGAGTTCGTTTTTTTGATGTGAATTCAGATATCTTAAAAGCTAATATTAGCGGCACTTTCAGCTATTCAAAATTACCTTCTATCGTTCGTGCGTTCATAAATAAATATAGTTTAGAACCCGAACGCAAATACATGGATTCGATTGGTAATGCCAAATTAGCTTTTAGTGTTATCATATATGAGCCAGGATTATTAAGTACTTTAATTCATAAGAATTTTACTTTGATACGTAATACCGCTATCAAAGGGAAACTCGATTCTAGAAATTATCGATTAGATCTAGAGGCAACTATACCTGAATTGACTTATGGTACTATCAATCTTCGTCAAATTCATTTACTCAGCAATATAGATGGCGACAAAGTAAACATTCAAGCAACGCTAGGTAAATTAAATAATAAAGACAGTTTAATTTTAAAG
>CANHVE010000159.1 GCA_947464015.1 Saprospirales bacterium
ACCGTCTCTGGATTACAATTCACCATAATCGCTTCCATGCCACTCTCTTTAATAGCCTGGATGCCATGCACGCAACAATAATCAAACTCTATCCCCTGTCCGATTCTGTTCGGACCCGAACCTAATACAATCACTTTCTTTCTATCCGAAACAATACTCTCATTCGTAGTTTCAAAAGTGCTATAAAAATAGGGCGTAGTCGACGCAAACTCTGCCGCACAAGTATCTACCATTTTATACACGCGATGAATGCCCAATTCCTTACGTTTACGGTAAATCAAATCTTCATCATCTACCTTCATCAAATACGATAACTGCGCATCACTATATCCTTTCTCTTTCACTTCACGCATAAACTCCGCACTCATCGTTTCAGGTTTCAACTTACGTATCTGTGCATCGGTCTTCACCAAATCCATAATCTCTTGCAAAAACCAAGGATCAATTTTCGTCAATTCAAATATCTTAGAAATCGGTACCCCCAAATACAAAGCTTTTTTAATTCTAAATATTCTATCCCAACTCGGATACTGAATCCCTTGTAAAATCTGCTCCACACTCATTTCATGTTTGCCATCAGCGCCTAATCCAATTCTATTATTTTCTAAACTCTGACAAGCTTTTTGTAGCGCTTCTTGAAAAGTTCTACCAATCGCCATCACCTCCCCTACACTCTTCATTTGAATACCTAGCGTTTCATCGCAACCTTTAAACTTCTCAAAATTCCAACGAGGTATTTTTACAATCACATAATCTAATGCCGGTTCAAAAAAGGCCGATGTCGTTTTCGTGATTTGATTTTTCAACTCATCTAAGTTATATCCAATCGCTAACTTCGCCGCTACTTTCGCAATCGGATAACCCGTGGCTTTACTCGCCAGGGCCGACGAACGCGATACCCTCGGATTGATTTCAATCGTGATGATTTCATCGGTATTTGGACTAATCGCAAACTGCACATTACAACCCCCACTGAACTTCCCTAAAGAACGCAATAATTTTTTCGCATAATTACGCATGCGCTGGTAAGAAGTATCGCTCAAAGTCATGGCTGGAGCCACCGTGATACTATCGCCGGTATGAATCCCCATTGGATCTAAATTCTCTACCGTACAAATCACCGCTACGTTATCGGCGCTATCGCGCAATAATTCCAATTCAAATTCTTTCCAACCCAATACTGCACGCTCGAGTAGCACCTCGTGACGAGGCGATGCTTCTAAACCGCGCAACAACATATCATCAAAATCTTCTTTTAAATACACGATACCACCACCCGTGCCGCCCAGTGTAAACGAAGGACGAATCACTAAGGGGAAACCAATTTTTTGAGCAATCTCTTTGCCTTCTAAATATGAGTTCACGGTAAACGCTGGATTGATAGGCAAATCGAGCGCTATCATATGTTTACGAAACTTCTCTCGATCTTCAGTCGTTTCAATCGCGTGAATATCTACGCCGATAATTTTCACGCCATAATCATTCCACAACCCCACTTCATCGGCTTCTATACAGAGGTTAAGCGCTGTTTGTCCGCCCATAGTAGGCAATACCGCATCGATGGCATTTTCTTTTAAGATGGTTTCGAGCGATTCTATATTGAGGGGCAACAAATAGACTTTATCGGCAGTCATAGGATCAGTCATGATAGTAGCCGGGTTGCTATTGATGAGGATGACTTTAATACCCTCTTCGCGCAGCGAGCGAGCCGCTTGCGTACCCGAGTAATCAAACTCACAAGCTTGACCGATAATAATAGGACCGCTACCGATAATTAATACGGATTTGATGGACGTGTCTAAAGGCATATATATTGTAGTTTACGTTTTTTTAAAAAGAAACAATCGAAAGATTGCAGGTAGTTTTTATGCCACTTAGAGTGCAAAATTAAGCAAATAAAACAAGCATCTCGTTTATTTATTCAATACTATGTGGAAAAAAGAATTTGAAGAAAGGAAGCAGCGGAAAGCGCTTATAAATAAAGAAAATAGATAAGTGTTTTTAGGAGCTTTTTCCTGCTTTGTGCAGTAGCTCTGCAAAATACAGGCAGAGGCTACATGCTTCAATCAGGGCTAGGGCCATACTGTCCTTAGTCTGTTGCGTGGCTTGTGTGAGTTGGCGACTAAGGACTTTATAAACGAAAATTAATACTTACTTTCATTTACTACTCCCACCATCATCGTAGTCTCCCGACTACGATGCAGCGATAATAATTCTCTAACTTATAAAATCAATATTAAAATTTAATTTATACTTGCAGATTGTAAATCTACTATGCTTAAATAGTATTTATAATTTTTGTTATTAATAAATCTTACTATTTGGCACAAGTGAAACCCTTGCGCCAACAGATTTTGTTATAAAACAGATTTTAAATTTACGTTCAAGACTACGATGCAGCGATAATAAGTCTTTGACTTATATGCCCTTGTTGGTGTTATCACCAACAAGAATTATTTGTAGATATTAAGAACAAAATATTATTTACGCCCTTGTTAATGTTTTTTTTGTAGTTGGTATGATACCCAAGTAGAGAATACGTTTTCTTTAAGAACGAAATCAATTTATGACCGCTGTTTCGGATTTGCAATCCGAAACCAATTACTATAAGCATTTATAATGCGAAAAATAAATCATATACTTTTTGGTCAAAGACCAAACAAGGGCGGAATATGGGTTACAAATTAATAAGCGTATTACAAATACGCAAAATAAATTTATACAAATAAGCTTCCGGATTACAAATCCGAAAGAGCACGTTTTATCCCCGTGGTTGGTGTTGTATTTTTCACCAACCACTTTAAATGCGTGCCCAGATGTCCTGTCTCTATGCCATTGTTGGTGTTATCACCAAAAAGAAAAAGCTACGCCCACTAATCTGCTAATTATTTCATCTGCTAATTTGCTAATTAAACCATCTGCTTCCCGCAGCTGCGGGATTGCTAATTAATCCACTCGACTTATAAAAAACATTTAGTATATTTGAAATAATAATAGATTCGTCTTCTCATCACCTCCCCACCCTCGTCGTAGTCTCACGACTACGATGCAGTGATAATAAGTCTCTGACTTATGTAACTTTATATTAAATTGATATAATAAAGATTGATTTAGCGAGAAAAAACATTCACCAAGATGTGTTTCACTTCAGTAGTTTTCTTCTTATTCAAGAATTAATTTCAAATATCGTTTATCGTGAATAGATGTTTTATTTGATTTACTCCCAGCCAAGGCTAATCATCTATCTGAATAAGGTCGGGATTTTTTTATGTACTTTAATTATTTATCGAAACCAAGTTCTACAATTTGATTCTAGTAATTTATAGTGAGTCATGCATTATTTCAACCTATCCCAAGCACTAAAGGCTTCATTATTAAAATCTCCTCCTGTCAATAATATATCCTTTTTTTTGTTCGCCGATACAGCAATAAATAAAATAAATGATTCAGTATCGCCATAAGCTATTCCATCCCTTTCCCTAAAATAAACTAATTGCGTATTACCATCTAAATCCACTAACATAAAAGGGTATTGCTTGTTATTAAATGTAAAATAACCAGTTAAAAACACCTCATGGCTTTTAGCAATTTCATCATACATGATCGGAACCAGCGCTTTGATATTCGTATCTGAAATAAATTTAATGGTATCCTTATTTAATGCATGATTAGGCTTTAATCTTTCAGTCAATTCGTTATCCATTATCCACTTGCCGACAATTCTACTTGCTACAACGTTAGGGCTGCCATAATCATTAAAATTCCTAATATATTGTTTACCTTGAGCAAATTGGAAATGCATAAGTAGACATCCTATGCAGAATAAAATTATTTTTTTCATTTAGTTATATATGTATTTTTCACTGCCGCTTCTTTCCTCTCACCTTATCAAACAAAAATAAATATATTAACTTAAATTCATCTCTTACTTATTTTATTCATACTAATAGTTCTTTGTCTCGAGCACTTGAAGCGCAGCATATCTGGAGCTGCTTTATTTAAATGTTTTACTCCTACCCCACTCGATACTTTTTCGCGCCATTTCCTAAAACTAGAAGCTTTTAATGATTTACGCATCAACTTTTCTACTTCGCCTTGCGTCATGCCAAATTGCGATTTGATAGCATCAAATGGCGTTCGATCTTCCCAAGCCATTTCAATAATTCTATCGATATCTTTTTCTTGCTGCGTATACATACTAATTCAGAAACAAGTTCAGTACATTAACAAGAAAGGATGAGTTTTGTTTGTTTTTGTAAAGGATGTCAATCTTAATAACGAATTGAATTATTTCGTATCCATCATCTTTTTCAATTCATTTAATTTCCATAAGGCATCTACGGGTGTGAGCGTATTCACATCTATTTTTTTTAGAGCATCTAATACTTGTGCCGCCTTCGGATTATCTGATTCGAAAATATTTAATTGATATTGGGTGGTCTTTTTGATTTGTTTGAATTTCTCTTTTTCAGTAGCTAATGAATTTTGTTCTAATTGCGCTAATAATTCATTGGCTCTGTCTACAATAGCTTTAGGCATTCCAGCCATCTTCGCTACATGTATTCCAAAACTATGTTCGCTCCCTCCTGCAACCAGCTTTCGTAAGAATAAGACCTTATCTCCTATTTCTTTGGTAGATACATGGAAATTTTTAATACGTGGATGATGACTAGCTAAATCATTTAATTCGTGATAATGTGTAGCAAATAAAGTTTTGGGATGTGCATTTGGATAGTCGTGCAAAAACTCCGCAATAGACCAAGCAATGCTTATTCCATCATACGTACTCGTGCCTCTGCCTATTTCATCTAATAAAATCAAACTTCTATTGCTGATATTATTCACGATACTCGCCGTTTCATTCATCTCTACCATAAAAGTACTTTCGCCACTACTCATATTATCGGAAGCGCCTACTCGTGTAAATATCTTGTCGACAATGCCTATCGACGCACTGCTTGCAGGTACGTAAAAACCACATTGCGCCATCAAAACAATCAAGGCAGTTTGACGTAATACCGCTGATTTACCCGACATATTTGGCCCGGTAATCATCATGATTTGCTGCGTATCGCTATCTAAATAAATATCGTTTGGAATATATTCTTTATCGTGACCCAATTGCTTTTCAATCACTGGATGTCTGCCGTTTTTAAATTCCAATACCAAACTTTCATTGATGCTTGGTTTGCAATACTTGTTTTTTTGCGCCACTAAAAAAGCAGAATAGAGCACATCTATTTTAGATAAGACTACTGCATTCGTTTGAATGACTAAAATATAATCGGCAATAAAGATTAATAATTTATGAAAAATAGATTCTTCTAAGGCTTGAATTTTTTCTTCTGCACCTAGAATCTTTTGTTCTAATACTTTTAATTCTTCGGTGATATATCGCTCGGCATTACTTAACGTTTGCTTCCGAATCCATTCGCTAGGTACTTTATTTTTATGAATATTAGTCACTTCTAAGTAATAGCCAAACACATTATTAAATCCTATTTTCAAAGAGCTAATTCCCGTCTTTACAGATTCTTCATTTTGTATTTGTAAAAGATATTCTTTGCTATTGCTAATAATATCGCGCAACTCATCCAATTCGCTATTCGCGCCTGCTTTCACTACATTTCCTTTATTTAATAAGGCTGGTGCTTCTTCATTGATTTCTTGTTCAATGCGATCAATCAATAAAGGAAAAAATTGTAATTGCTCTTCCCATTTTTGAAAGCAAGGAATATTACTGCTTTGTAAGATTCTTTTAATTTCGGCACTCGCTTTTAAAGAGCGTTTCAATTGAATGATGTCTCTTGGAGAAACTTTACCTGTGCTCACTTTCGATATTAAACGCTCTAAATCACCAATAGGCTTGAGCTGTTCAGCCATTTGCTTACTCAAGGATTCATGATCAAAAAATGCTTGAATAATTTCCAAACGTTCTTCAATAGCACTCACATTTTTTAAGGGCATAATCAAAAAACGTTTTAATGCTCTTGAACCCATCGGTGTGATGGTATGATCTAATATATCAACTAATGAAGTAGCGCCCGCTTGCGCACCTTGTAA
>CANHVE010000160.1 GCA_947464015.1 Saprospirales bacterium
TATAGTATAATTCTTTTGGTTGTCCTTTAAAACGTTGAATATTGTTTAAGTCTATGCTTTGAGTTTGTCCATTTTCAAGCAATTGAATAGAATAACCAAGGTCTTTGATTATACTAAAATAATCTTCTACAGTATTTCCAGCTGCTTCAATACCATGTGGCCAAAACTCGAGAAGAACTTTAGGTTTACATCTTTCAATAAGCTTTTTCATCCCTTTTAAAGCTTCAATTTCATATCCTTGAATATCCATTTTAATAAACTGAATAGATTGATTCTGATCGAAAAAATCATCTATGGCGATAGAATCAATTTCATATACTTGACTATAATCATCCACAGGATATGTACGATGATCTACATTTAATTCTTTTGATGTATATATTTTAATTTTTTCGGTTTTGCTACTAACTGCTTTATTGTTTAAAACCACATTAGATAAATGAGCTGTATTTTCTTTCAAATAAGCAAAGTTTTTGGTGTCTGGTTCAAAAGAATAAACTTTACCTGAATGGCCAATACAAGTTGCAATAATTTTAGTATAGAATCCAATATTAGCTCCTATATCTAATACATGATCACCTGTTTTAATATTGTTTTTTAAGAAATGAATTTCTTTTTCATCTTGATTGTTTTTGAACAATGTATAAGCATGCTTATATACAGATGGCATATATTTATATAGGAAATTTCCAATAGCTAATGATACTCTCAAAATGTTATATTTTTTCTACTATAATAGTGTTAAATAATGCGTTAAATACGTTAAAAGGTCTACTTAAAAGTTCAATAAAATCAATAAGTCCATATGCAAAATTAGGTATTAATGAAGGTTTAGATAAACCACCACTTAATAAATATTTATAAGGGGTATGATAGGTAAAACTTTTTAAACGTAAGTGAGGATATTTTTGATGAAACAATTGTATATCCCTTTTAAATACAATCCATGGTATAGCACCATTAGCATCGCTTAATGGTCCTTTACTATCTAAGATTTGCCATTCTTTTCTATTAGGGTCGAATGGTTCATGATGTAGGTTTTGATAAATAAATCGACTAAAAAAAGTATTAGCCGGTTCAATCATATAAATGGCACCACCTTTTTTTAATATTCGTTGTGATTCTTCAAAAAAGTTTTCGCAATTTGGTATGTGATGTAATACATTCAACATAAATATGGCTTTATGTGAATCATTTTCAAAAGGCATTTTTTCTGCATTCAAAACCATATCGCAACATTCAAGAGGCATAATGTCAGAAGTAGTAATACTTGGAATAATATCTTTAATAAATCCACCACCAGAACCAATTTCAAGCAATTTACCATCAGGTAAATGTTGAATATATTTATTAAACGATTGATACCAATCGATATAAATTTGTTTTAAAAATGGTTTATTTAAAATAATCTCTCTATGAGCCATTGTTGTTTTTGGATCATCAAGATTTTGATTAGGCACATGTGTAGTATTCATATATAAATAAAAAGCGAACCGCTAAATTAATAACGATTCAACTAAATATTGTATAAATTTATATTATTGTAGAATTATATTTTAATGGTACTTAATTCTTAAAAATTTAGATTAATAGAATAAAGAACATTTTTCTTACTTATATTTTCATTTTATATAACTTATATTTGAATATGTTTATTCAAACAAAAGATGGTTCATATACATTGATAAATAAGGATTTAAATGTATATTATCATTCTATTCATGGGGCTCTTCAAGAAAGTTTACATGTTTTTATTCATTCAGGAATTGAATACTATTTATCTAAGTATAAGGATGTTAGTCAACTTGACATATTTGAAATGGGTTTTGGAAGTGGTTTAAATTGTCTTTTATCATATTCCTATATGGAAAATAAAACAATACCGCTTAGATATGTCAGTATAGAAAAAAATCCATTAATATCCTTCGATACTTCCACCTTTATTCATAGTATTAGTAAGTATATTAAATATGAACCTATTTTAAATCAAATGCATACTGCAGCTTGGAATGAATCGATTAGATTAAATCCTCTTTTTGAGCTACATAAAATTAATAATGATATAATTATATATCAACCCGAACAACTATTTGACATTATTTTTTTCGATGCTTTTGCACCTTCAGTTCAAGCTGAATTATGGAATTTAGAGATGATGAAAAAAATGTACGATTGTCTAAAATTAAATGGTATCCTCTTAACTTACTGTGCCCAAGGCCAATTTAAACGTAATTTAAAAGCTGCAGGATTCACTATTGAAAGCATTCCTGGACCACCAGGTAAACGTGAAATGACTCGTGCACACAAATTATAATATTTATCATCAATTTGTTTGTTAATAAAATATACCATCGACTCAAAAAGCTAGCTTATTTTTGTTGCTGAAATTATTTAATGCTATGAAATACTTAAATGTCTATTTGTTTGTCTTATTATTCATTATTCTTTTTACTGGATGTATTAAAGATATTGATATTACTGCACCTGGCCAAGAAACAACTATTGTATATGCATTATTAGATATTAGAGATACAAAACACTTTGTTCGAATTGAAAAAGCATTTTTAGATAAAGAAAAAAGTGCATTAGTCATGGCAAAAGAAACAGATTCAATATATTATGGCGATATTTTGAAAGTAACAGTTACAGATATGACAAATGGAACGGTGTTTACATTAAATAAAGTATATGGAGACACTACTGGAATACCTAAAGATTCAGGTATTTTTAGTAATACGCCTAATGTTTTGTATTCATTTGATGCCACTTTACAAAAAGATCATCCCTATAAATTAATTGTAAAAAATACACAATCGGGTAATGAAGTATATTCTCAGATAATGTTAGCGAATATTCCTAAGTTCTTATTTCCTATTTCGGGAATTGAAATCGGTATAGTAGATACAATACCTTATACAATAAAATGGCAAACTCAACCAAACGATAAAGTTTTCGATTTGATAGTCCGATTCAATTATTCTGAACGAAATATCATTACCAATACAACCATTTTTAAATCATATGAATATATAGCTTTGAAAGGAATTTCATCCAATGGTTTAGGGGGTGGAGAAACAATAGAAAAGAAAATCAATAAAGCTGAAATCTATAAACGTTTAGCTTTATACTTAAAACAAGATATTAACCTTGAAAGAAGAGTTGTGACCGGAAATACACTTGAATTTATATTATACGCAGCTGGCGATGAATATGACAAATATTTGCAAATAAAAAATGCCCAAGGCGGAATTACTTCATTAAGTTATTTACCTACTTATACTAACGTAAACAATGGTTTGGGATTAGTAAGTAGCAGAACCTATAGTAAAGTAAATAATATTACCATTAGTCAAGTTTCTAGAGATTCATTAGCTTATGGATATTATACAAAAGATTTAGGTTTTTTACCATAGTTTCTGTCTATTTGGCATAAAATTAACGGGCTGTTCTACTTGTAAATAAAGTATGACAGCCATTTTTATTTCATTTTGTCAGTAATTTCTGTTGGCATATCTCTTGCAATCAAGATGGCGAATCGTAAATATAGATTCAAAGAAAATCGAATATTACAATAACATAAAAATAAACAAAAAAGAAAATGGGAAAAATAATTGGAATTGATTTAGGTACTACCAACTCTTGTGTAGCCGTAATGGAAGGAAATGATCCTGTAGTAATTCAGAATGATGAGGGTAGAAGAACAACACCATCAGTTGTGGGATTTATTGACAACGGAGAACGTAAAATTGGAGACCCAGCTAAAAGACAAGCCATCACTAATCCTACTAAAACCATACAATCAATAAAAAGATTTATGGGAAGAAGATATAGTGAAAGTAAACAAGATGCTGAGAATCTGTCTTATAAAGTAAGTGGTGGTGATAATGATACTGTTCGTGTTGATATTGATGGTAGAATGTATACTCCACAAGAAATTTCAGCAATGATTTTACAAAAAATGAAAAAAACAGCTGAAGATTACTTAGGAACAACAGTAACAGAAGCAGTTATTACTGTACCGGCATATTTTAATGATTCACAAAGACAAGCTACAAAAGAAGCTGGTGAAATAGCAGGTTTGACAGTAAAAAGAATTATCAACGAACCAACTGCAGCAGCATTAGCTTATGGCCTTGATAAAGGTGGTAAAGACATGAAAATTGCTGTTTATGATTTAGGTGGTGGTACATTTGATGTATCTATCCTAGAATTAGGTGATGGTGTATTTGAAGTAAAATCTACAAATGGAGATACTCACTTAGGTGGTGATGATTTTGATCAAGTAATTATTGATTGGTTAGCTGCTGAATTTAAATCTCAAGAAAATATCGAGCTTAAAAAAGATCCTATGGCTCTTCAACGTCTAAAAGAAGCTGCTGAAAAAGCTAAAATCGAATTAAGTAGTTCACAAGAAACAGAGATTAATTTACCATACATTACAGCAGTAGATGGTGTTCCAAAACATTTAGTTAAAAAATTAAGTCGTTCTAAATTTGAACAATTAGCAGATAAATTGGTAGAAAGAAGTTTAGAGCCTTGCAAACAAGCATTAAAAGATGCTGGATATTCAGCAAATGATATTGATGAAGTATTATTGGTAGGTGGTTCTACTCGTATTCCTAAAATTCAAGAAGTTGTTGAAAAATTCTTTGGTAAAAAACCAAGTAAAGGAGTAAATCCAGATGAAGTAGTAGCAGTTGGTGCAGCTATTCAAGGGGGTATTCTAAGTGGTGATGTAACTGGAGATATCGTTTTAGTAGACGTTACTCCACTATCTTTGGGAATAGAAACCATGGGGGGTGTAATGACTAAACTTATCGAAAGCAATACTACCATACCTACAAAAAAATCTCAAACCTTCACTACTGCAGCAGATAATCAAACAAGTGTAGAAATTCACGTATTACAAGGGGAACGTACAATGGCTAAAGATAATAGAACTATTGGTAGATTTCACTTAAGTGATTTACCTCCAGCCATGAGAGGTACTCCGCAAATTGAGGTATCTTTCGATTTAGATGCAAATGGTATTTTACAGGTTAATGCTCTTGATAAAGGTACGAATAAACAACAAACAATTCGTATTGAAGCTTCAACAGGATTGAGCAAAGAGGAAATCGAAAAAATGCGAAAAGAAGCTCAAGCAAATGAGAATGCAGATAAAGCCGCTCGAGAAAAAGTTGAAAAAACAAATGAAGCAGATACGCTTATTTTCCAAACAGAAAAACAATTAAAAGAGTTTGGTGATAAAATGCCTGCAGATAAAAAAGCTAATATCGAATCAGCTTGGAATGCATTGAAAACAGCTAAAGATGCTGATGATTTAACTCAATTAGATTCAGCTATTAAAAATTTAAACGATGCTTGGCATGCTGCTTCAGAAGATATATACAAGGCTCAACAACAAGCACAAGCAAATGCTGAAGCGAATCCAGGTGCTGGTCAACAAGAAGAACATGCAAATGCAGAAGCAGGAACAGATTCAAATGTAAGTGATGCTGACTTTGAAGAAGTAAAATAATTCTTTCAAATTTTAATAATTAGAATCCCTTTTCATATATTTGAAAAGGGATTTTTTTATGCATATAACTTTTAAATTTTTATTATTATCTTTTCTTAGTACTGTATTGCTATTTTCATGTAGAATTCCCAAAAAAATTAGTAATTCAAATGATGTAATCAACCATTGTTCATGCAATAACACACATAAAGAATTTATTAATTCTTATTATTTAGCCAACAAAAAAGAACTAATTGTATGTGCTACTAAAATTCAAAAATATGCACATACCACCTATAAGTCAATAACACTAATTAATTGTTCTAACTCAGATTCTATTGTTCTTAAAGAGAATAAGGAATATTCAATAGAATATAGTAAAGATACTTTAATAATGATTCCTGAATATTATCTTCCTCAAACAAACAACTATATTTATTTACCAACAAAAATATTTATAGAAAAAGTATTTTTGAATACATCCAATCAAATA
>CANHVE010000161.1 GCA_947464015.1 Saprospirales bacterium
AGTGAAAGTAGTTTTTATTTTGGTTTAGGATGTATCATTATAGGCAATGGTTTTTTCAAACCAAATATTTCGAGCATGGTGGGAAAATTATATAAAGAAGGAGACCCTGATAGAGATGCTGGTTTTACAATATTTTATATGGGAATAAATATTGGAGCTGCTTTAGGGGGCTTGATTTGTGGAATTGTTGGTCAGAAATATAGTTGGCACTTAGGTTTTGGTTTAGCTGGAATATTTATGATTTTAGGATTAATCGTATTTGTTTATTATCAAAACTTATTAGGCGAAGTAGGGTTACCAACTGACCCAGATTTCAATCAAAAGAAAAGCCTTCCTTTATTACGCAATGAGCATGTCATTTATCTGGTAAGTATTTTATTGATTCCCATATTTGTATTGCTGATTCAACATAATTCAATTATGGATTATATTATGTCGGGCTTATCTATTTTATCTTTAGTTTATTTGATTTATATCATGTTAACGAGTGGGAAAGAAGCGGGATTAAAGCTACTTGCAGCGACCATTATGATTATTAGCTCTGTATTTTTTTGGTCCTTTTATGAGCAAGGAGGAGGTGCATTAAATTTATATGCATTACGAAATGTAAACATGCATGTATTAGGCATGGACCTACCATCAACGGCTGTCAATAATTTTATTAATCCTGCATTTATTGTATTATTTGGATTTGTATTTACTTGGTTATGGAAAGAATTATCCAAACGAAATTTAGAGCCTTCCACCCCTTTAAAATTTGGATTAGGATTGATTCAATTAGGAATTGGGTTTTATGTATTTGTGATTGGAGGTCAGATGGCTGGAGAAGCAGGTTTGGTATCATTAGCTTATTTTGCGCTAGGTTATTTATTTTTATCAACTGGTGAATTATGTTTATCCCCTATAGGATTATCGATGGTAACCAAACTTTCTCCTTTAAAAATAGTTGGATTTGTGATGGGTGTCTGGTTTTTGGCTTCAGGCTTAGGACAATATTTTGCGGGTATCATCGGCTCTAAAATGGCTATCCCAACTTTAGAAGGGGTTGCTACTATTTCAAAAGCAGCGTCATTAAAAATTTACTCGGATACCTTTTTAAAAATCACTTATTTTACGGTAGGTACGGGACTATTTTTCTCTTTATGTTCGCCTATTATTAAAAGGTGGATGGGCGATGTCAGATAATTATGAAAAGCTATTTTTATATTATTTTTAGTTTTATTCAGTTTTATTTTTCTGTATCTATCCATGCTCAAACGGAAACTTTTCAGACAGATAGCAGTATACTTTTTAAAAAATATTCGGAGGTATGTTTTCCAAGTACACACAACTCATTTAATTATTTAAATGGACCTCATAATTATATCTATCCCAATCAACGATATGATATACCGAAGCAATTAGAGGATGGCATACGAGGTTATATGATAGATATACACGACCAAGATAAACTGATTCCATTGCATGATGAAGTATTTGTTTTTCATGAGTATGCCATTTTAGGAAAAGAGCAATTAGCAGCTGTATTGACTTATTTTTCTGATTTTTTAGTTGCACATCCTAAAGAAATCATCACTATTATTTTTGATTGTACAGTAAGTGATTCAAAAAAAGTGGCTGAAATTTTTGAGCATCATCCACTCTATAATTATCTCTATCATTATCAAGATTCAATTGGCTGGTTGACGATAGAGCAGATGATTCAACAAAATGAACGATGTGTAGTATTTAGTCACTGTAATGGTTATAGCGATTGGTATTTGAATCAAAATCAATATTGTTTTGAAAACGATTATAACAATCATGAGGCTAGTGATTATAATTGTAGGATTATACGAGGAGATACCAGCAAAGATGTTTTTATCATGAATCACTTTTTGTATAATACTTTTCGTAGAAAAGAGGTGAATGCAGCTACGAATAAGTATCCTAACTTAATGGCACATATTGAAACCTGCAAATCAAAAACGAAAAAGTATCCCAATTTTTTGACTGTTGATTGGTATGATAAAGGTGATTTATTTAAAGTGGTAAATGAGATAAATAGAAAACAAAATGGACAAATTCGGAATTAGATTCCGTATTTGTCCATTTTAAAAGATATATGAAGATGTATATCAACACTATAAAATATTTAATAAATTTTATTTTTTGTATCTTGGGTGAAATTGCATGATGGTACTTCGTAAAAAATCTTTATCTAAATGTGTATATATTTCTGTAGTAGTAATACTTTCATGACCTAGCATTTCTTGAATAGCGCGCAAATCAGCACCTCCTTCTAATAAATGAGTGGCAAATGAATGACGGAAAGTATGCGGACTAATACTTTTATGAATTCCTGCTTGTAGGGCATATTTTTTTATCATCAAAAAAATCATCACTCTACTGAGCTTCCCTCCTCTTTTATTCAAAAATAAAATATCTTCATCTTGTTTTTTTATTTTCAAATGATTTCGAATTTCATCTTTGTATAATTGAATATACTTGATAGCATCCGAACCAATGGGCACTAATCGTTCTTTATCACCTTTGCCTCTCACTTTTATAAATTCTACCTCTAAATGTAAATTACTAATCAGCAACTCTATACATTCGCTTACCCGTAATCCGCAGCTATACAACACTTCGATAATCGCTCTGTTTCTCATGCCTTCAGGTGTAGACAAATCAATACTTTCAAGCAATGTTTGTATTTCTTCAAAGGATAGCGTATCTGGCAATTTGCGTTTTAACTTCGGACCACTTACTAATTCGACTGGACTTTTGATAATTTCATCTTCTACCAAAAGATATTTAAAAAATGATTTTAATCCACTTAAGATTCTTGCTTGAGAAAATTCATTAATACCTAAATCATAAAGCCAGGACAAAAACTCTTCAATATCCTCTCTTGTAATTTGCTTAGGAGATTTCTCTATATTTTTATATGCGAGAAACTGTGTGAGTTTATCTATATCGTGCAAATAAGCATCTACACTATTTCCCGAAAGCGATTTTTCTAATTGCAAATAGCTCTTATAGCCTAAAATATAGGGTTTCCAAGTCATATATTAAAAGCTTGGGGTAATAGATGTAGCCTCTTTTTTCGCAAATGAAAAATCTAATTTGTAATAGAATAAAGGTAAAAATCCTAATTGATTGACACGTTTAATAGAATCGGTTCCACCTACATAACTGAGACGTAAAATATTTTTACTTCCTGTTACATTTACTAAATCAATTCCTATTTCGTGTGTAATTTTTTTACGAGTATTCAATACATAATTTAATTTGATATCGAATCTAAAATAATCAGGAAACATTTTCGAATTTCTTTCTGCATCAACCACCACTGGATACTCTGAATATTTCGAGGCATCTAAATCATAAGGTGAATAGACTCTTCCTCCTCCATAGGTGATTTTACCCCCAATTCCAACAATATTTTTTCTTTTCTTTCCCCAATGAAATTCTTTGGTACCTAATAAATTTAAAATATATCTACTATTAAAACTGGTGTTACGCAATACGCCGTCACTGCCTCTATACTTCGAATCATAAATAGAACCACTAAACATGATAAACCAATTATGTGTAAAGAATTTTTCAATCGTTAATTCTAATCCATAATTTCGAGCGGTTCCTCTATTGCGTAATTTATCCGGAAAAAATCGATCAAAACTCGAACCTTCATTAATCACACTATAAGACGTAGCATTGGTATCTACAGGAATATTATCTAGTTTTTGATAATATACTTCAGTACGAATACGTACATCTTTTTTAAAGGAAATTTCATAACCTAATACCACATGTAATGCTCTAGTAAAATCTAAATTTTTATTAGGCATATAATATCTATTAGTGCCTTCATATTTTTTTTGTTGGAAATAAATATAGCTTGGTTGCATTTGGCTATGAATACCCATCCCTAAAGAAAGATTTTGCGCTTCATTAATCAAATATTTGAAACTGATACGTGGTTCGATACTCCAGGAGTTATTTAAAGTAAACCACTGAAAATGCAAGCCAGCTGTCATATTTAACTTAGGTCCCATATTAATTTTGGTTTGAATATAAGGTTGAAACAAATAATTCAAACTATTTACGGTATTGTATCTTTTAGTCCAGGTATATTTCGACTCATCGTAATTGCTATCGATAAATGTAAATAAATAAGCATCAGTAATCAAGCCATAACGAACACTCATAAAATTATTTACTTTAGTATTTCTAAAAAACGAACCAGTGATTTTGGTTTCTTGAAAACGATAATACATTTTATCGAATAAGCTATCTAGTACATATTGTTGTGTTATAGAATCGGTATGACGAACTACCCGTTGAAATTGATTTTGTAAGTATTGTGTACTGATAGCAAAAGTCATTTTAGCAAATGTTTTATCATTGATTGGTCTGGTATAACTCATCCCAATTACCCCCATACGTGTTTTAAATTTTTCGTCTTGATCTTTCGTACTATAAATTTCTCTTTCGGCAGGAATCAATTGTTTACTTGTATTTAAGTTGACATTAGCTAATCCACCTAAACCGAAAAAGCTAATGGAGCCTCCTCTTTTTTGAGGAAAATTTAACTTGAATTGAAAATCTTGGTATTTAGGAATTTCTTTTGTACCGATATCAATACCCATAGCAACAAGCATTTGCAGGGTGGCATAGCGATAATTGAATACGAAAGAAGATTTATTTTTTCTACTGAATGGTCCTTCTAAATAAGCTTCTGCGCCAAGTGCGCCAAACTGAAAAGTTCCTTCATAATTTTTATCATTCCCATTTTTATATTTTAAATCAAAAACACCTGCATTGGCATTTCCGTATTCGGCAGCGAATGCACCCGTCATGAAATCACTATTGGCCAACATTCTATTACAAAGCATACCTACTGGGCCGCCTGTACTACCTGCAACAGCAAAGTGAGTAGGGTTTGGGATATTGACATTTTCTAAACGGTATAAAACCCCGAAAGGAGAATTTCCACGAATCACGATATCATTTCTTGAATCATCCGTACCATTTACCCCAGCAAAATTGGTGGCCATACGAGCAGGGTCGCCTCTACTACCAGCATAACGTTGGGTTTCTTCTACAGTAAATGCATGTGAACTAATCAAAGCCATATCATTTATCACCTCATGTTTTTTAGCACCACTAATCGTTACCTCATTCAGAATAGCCGTTTCGAGTTCTATTTGTAAAATAATTTCTTTAGAAGAATTGACAATAATATTTTGCATCACCCATTTTTTGTAACCCACATAGGAGGCTACTAATCTCACACGACCCACAGGGATATTTGCACAAGAAAATTGTCCAGTTCCATCGGCTGTAGTGCTCTTAATTAAAGTAGAATCTTTAAAAATATAAATAGAAGCGAATTCGATAGGCGACTGAGTTTCTTTGTCGACAACCGAGCCTCTAATGGTTTGGGTAAGGTTTTGAGCATGAATGAATGAACAGATAAAAAAAGCAATATAGATGAAAAATAGTTTTTTCATATCATGTTAAGTAATTGGTGTAACACTAAGATAAGAAATATTACATAAAAAAAGCTACTACAAAAAATGTAGTAGCTTCTATCTGTTGAATAAACGAATTGTTTATTATTTTTTTGCGTAACGTTTTGCGAATTTTTCAATTCTACCTGCAGTATCTACAAATTTGTGTTTACCTGTGTAGAAAGGGTGAGAAGTACTAGAAATTTCCACTTTAATAACTGGATATTCTGCACCTTCAAATTCCATTGTTTCTCTGCTATTCGCACATGATTTACCTAACCATGCAGTTTCATTAGAAATATCTCTAAATACTACTGTTCTGTAACTTGTTGGATGAATGTCTTTTTTCATTTTTATTTCTTTTATGTTTTTTCTACGGATTTGGCCGTAATGATGAATCTTTCCTTTTTTTTAATTCG
>CANHVE010000162.1 GCA_947464015.1 Saprospirales bacterium
AGAAATTGTTTTATAATTAGATTAAAAAAATTTTAAATTTATAAAAAATGTCCGTAGTCGCCTCGCTTAAGCCAACACTGCAGCCTACGGACAGTGTGGGGAAGACCCCGCGGGTACTTCGCTACTGAGTTGATATAGACTAACTTATCTGTTTACATTTTTTGTTATTTAACAAAATAAATTCTTTGGTTATTTATAAAGATTGTAATATTGCAATATTATAATTAAACAATGGGAGCAACCAAAACAGAGCATTTTAGCGCCAAACAAAATCAACTAGCCGTCATCCTTAAAGCAATTGCACATCCAGCACGTATTGCTATTATCGAACATTTATTGAAAGTACAAGCTTGTATATGTGTGGATATAGTGAATGAATTGCCACTTGCACAACCAACCGTATCGCAACATTTGCGTGAGTTGAAGAATGCTGGAATCATCAAAGGAAATATTGAAGGAACTGCTATTTGCTATTGCTTAGACGAAAAAGTAATGGCTCAATTAAATCAGTATTTCTCCAAAATCAATATTCAATTAGAAAAACAAAAAAATGCTTGTTGTTAGATAAGCATCTTCTTATATATATTTTCATTTAATAAAAATTATACATCATGAAATTATCAGCAGTAAAAAATATATTAACTCAACTAGAAAGTCTACATTTTAAATTAGAAGATGGAACCAAAGTGCCTGTTCATTTTCACATAACCGAAGTAGGTATGGTTACGAAACATTTTATCGATTGTGGTGGCACCGTACGTACCGAAAAAGTAGCCAATTTTCAATTATGGGAAGCCAATGATTTTGATCATCGTTTAGCTCCACAAAAATTATTAAATATTATAGCGCTCTCTGAAAAGATTCTTGGATTGGAGGATTTAGAGGTAGAAGTAGAATATCAAACCAATACGATTGGTCGCTATGATTTGGTATTTAAGGATGCAGATTTTATTTTAAAATCGAAACAAACTGCTTGTCTTGCTTCCGATAAATGTGGTATCCCAGCAGAAAAATTAAAAGTAAATCTGAGCGATTTGCAAGCGGATAAATCTTGTTGTACACCAGGTGGGGGATGCTGTTAGGATTAATTAAGTCACGCCTTGGCGTGAAAGAATTAATAATTAAGAATTCTTTAAACTTTAAACTAAGAACTTTGAACTAACATGAACTTAAAATTAAAGAAATTAGCGGATACACTTTGTGAGCAATTCGATACGATTCCTATGGAACGAAAAGTTTTATTGCAACAAATGGCAAATTATATGCAACAAAAAAAAGTGGCCAATGAGTTGATTCAATTAGTGTATATCTGCACGCATAATTCTCGTCGCTCTCACTTCGGACAAATAGCTGCAGCATTGGCGGCGAATTATTTTCATATAGATCAAGTATATACTTTTTCAGGTGGAACAGAAGCCACTGCTTTTCATCCCAATGCCATACAAGCATTACTTAGCTTAGGTTTTGAGATAAGTACAACGCAAATAGAACAAGCCAATCCAATTTATAAAGTTTCCTTTGGAGAGGATTTATATACTATGTGTTTTTCGAAAGTATATAACGATGAGGGGAATCCGAAAGATCAGTTCGCAGCGATTATGACTTGCTCAGATGCCGATGAAAACTGTCCTTTAATCCCTGGGGTTTCCTTACGAATTGGAACAACGTATGAAGATCCTAAAAAATCAGACGGTACAGCTTTGCAAGTACAGACCTATCAAGATCGATTTAAACAAATACTTACCGAAACATTATATGCCTTTTCAGTAGTCAACTAATACAGATGAATCAGACACTTTCCAAACCCAAACGATTAACATTTTTAGATAGATATTTAACGCTATGGATTTTTGCAGCCATGGTATTAGGAGTTGCCATAGGTTATTTTATTCCTAGTATCAGCAGCTCTATCGATTCATTTTCGAGTGGCACTACCAATATCCCTTTAGCCATCGGATTGATTTTGATGATGTATCCGCCACTAGCCAAAGTTAACTATGCTAAGATTCCAAGCATCTTTAAAAATATTAAACTCATCGCATTATCCTTATTCATCACTTGGGTGATTGCTCCTTTATTTATGTTTGGTTTGGCCTATGTATTTTTAAAAGATTATCCCGATTATTTTACGGGATTAATTTTAATCGGTATTGCCCCATGCATTGCCATGGTCATTGTTTGGAATGAATTAGCCGAAGGCAATAGAGAATACTTAGCGGGTCTAGTAGGTATTAATAGTATTTTACAAGTATTGTTGTATTCGACCTATGCCTATTTTTATTTAAGTATCGTGCCTACTTTTTTAGGCATGAAATCATTAGCGGTGACCATCACAATGGGACAGATTGCCCAAAGTGTCTTTATCTATTTAGGCATTCCTTTTCTTGCAGGCTTTATCAGTAGATATGCTTTGATCAAATGGAAAGGAGAGACTTGGTTTAATACTAAATTTATTCCTTTCATTTCTCCGATTACTTTAATCGCTTTATTATTTACCATCGTATTAATGTTTAGTATGAAAGGCGAGATGATCGTTCAAATCCCTTTTGATGTAGTACGTGTAGCCATTCCACTGGTGATTTATTTTGTGGTGATGTTTGTTGTTACATTTTTGATGGCTCGAAAGTTAGGAGCCGATTATCCTACCAATACAGCTATTTCATTTACCGCTACGGGCAATAATTTTGAATTGGCTATTGCAGTAGCAGTAGGATTATTTGGAATGAATTCGGGACAAGCATTCGCCGGTGTTATCGGTCCCTTGGTTGAAGTACCAGCTTTGATTCTACTAGTGAAGTTGGCGTTTTGGTTTAGGAAGAAATACTATTCAACACTTTAATATTAATACATAGTCTATTAATACGCATAACTGCTTTACACTTTTTTATATACCCTACATAGGAATTCAATTTTCATATTATTCCTTTTATCTTTGTTGAGTGAAAAAAGTTTCTGTAGTAATTCTCAATTATAATGGTAAAAAATGGCTCGAACAGTTTTTGCCTAATGTATTACAGCATTGTGCATTTGATTGGTGTGAAGTAGTCGTAGCCGATAATGCTTCCACTGACGATTCCAGAGACTTTATGCAACAACAATATCCAAACATTCAACTTATTGTTTTAGCAAAAAATTACGGTTATGCGGGTGGTTACAATCAAGCATTGGCACAGGTAAATGCCCAATATTATTTATTGCTCAATAGCGATGTGGCATTATGTGAAAATTGGCTTGAACCATTGGTTTCGTATATGGACACACATACTGATGTAGGCGCTGTACAACCAATAATTAAAGCCTATCATGCAAATACGCATTTTGAATATGCTGGCGCTGCAGGAGGCTTTATCGATTATTTAGGCTATCCGTTTTGCCGAGGAAGAATATTCGATACAGTAGAAAAAGATACGCATCAATACGATTCTAATATCGAATGTCATTGGGCAAGTGGTGCTTGTTTATTTATACGTAAAGACGTCTTTGAACAAGCAGGAAAACTAGATGATGATTTCTTTGCACATATGGAAGAGATTGATTTATGTTGGCGCGTGCGCATGTTGGGTTATAAAATATATTGTATCGCTGCAAGCACGGTCTATCATGTAGGAGGCGGTACTTTACCACAAGGCAATCCACGTAAAACCTATTTGAACTTCCGTAATAATTTATATATGATCTGTAAAAATGAAGCAGGGATTGGGATGCCTTTTAAAATTTTTGTTCGTATGTTATTGGATGGATTAGCAGGTGTGCAAGCACTATTCATCAAAAGAAATCTAGCAGATTTACTGGCCATTCTAAAAGCACATTTTCATTTTTATACAGCGATACCAAGCCTTATACAAAAACGTAAAGCTATTCGTAAAGTAGCAGTATCAAGCTATTCGAAAAGTATAGTACTGCAGTATTTTCTTTGGAACAAAAAATATTTTTCGCAACTATAACGCAATTCAATCTATTGTTGTAGATTTGAAAACCCTTTTTTTTTCAACTTAATAAAACGATAGAATGAAACGAATCCTCCTACTACTCATATCGGTAGTAATTATGAGCCATGTACAAGCCGCAGACCAATATCTTATTTCGTACAATTTAGTAAAAACACATACCAAGCAAACGCTGAAAGCTTTATGGAAAAGCAATAAGTTGCCTCGTGTAATTGTGCCTGTAAAATACGATGTAGATATTTACGAAATTACCTATTATGGTAAGTTTGTGGATGGTACGATGCGTAAGGCTTCAGGGATTTATTATGTACCTAAAACCAAAGAGAAATCACCTTATTTAGTATTTTGTCATGGGACTGAAATACATAAATCACGTGAAATTTCAGATAAAGATGCACAACAAGGAATTGCTCTAGGTTCGGCTACCAATGGCTATAATGCCTTATATCCCGATTATTTTGGAATTGCAAATGGGGATGGGAATCATATCTATCAGCATGCCGAATCAGAAGCCAATGCGATTATTTATATGTTGTATGCCATTGATGAATTGAATAAAAAAATTGGTGTCACCACCAATGGACAATTATTTTTAACAGGTTATTCGCAAGGAGGGCATGCGTCGTTTGCGGCACATAAATATTTAGAGCAATTGAATGATCCTCGTTTCAAGGTGACTGCAAGTTCGCCTATGAGTGGTGCTTATGATATGAATGGCGATCAAGCTAAATTTATGTTTCAAGTATATCCACGACCATTTTATTTACCGTATTTATTAGTGTCGTATCAAGAAGTTTATCATGTTGTGAATACAGATAATATTTATTCTATTTTCAAAGTACCTTATGATTCTATTTTGCCATTATATTTTGAAGGAGAACGAAAACACGGACTATGGGATTTGAATAATATTTTGCCAAAAGTTCCTAAAGACGTAGTGAAAGATAGTTTTATTGAAATGTTTTTACATGATCCAAACTTTACATTTAAAGCACGTTTACAGGATAATAATTTATATGACTGGATGCCCAAAGCGCCGGTTCAATTGTGTTATTGCCAGGGCGATAGAGAAGTTTCGTATAAAAACTCGGAGAAAGTGTATGAAGAGATGAATAAGAATGGGAAAAAGGATATCAAGTTGAATAATTTAAGTCCACAGCTCGATCATAATACCTGTGCTTTATTTGCGGTAATGGCTACTGTTGGTTTCTTCGATCGATTTAAAAAGCATGGAGAAAATCCGAAGATGAAGGATGTGCCAGCGTTTAAAAAGATGCTATTAGGTATTGTGAAAAAACAGGAAGAGAAGAAATATGCAGAAACGAAGAGTGATCATGCGTATTATTAGACGATAGATACTAGACACTAGATACTAGACGCTTCATCCTTTGGTTGGTGTTGTATTTTCCACCAACCACTTTAATTATTGCTTATTCATTTTGATTTCGTTGAAAGATTATTTTCGTTCTAGTCTTCGACGAATTACGAATTAATTCACGCTAAGGCGTGAACGAATTTTCTTTACTTTGAACTAAGAACTTTAAACTAAGAACTTTTCCCGAAGTTTCGGAACTTTAAACTAAGAACCTGACTGCCGTCAGGCAGGCTTTGAACTTTAAACTAAGAACTTTGAACTAGATTAATTGTTATCTTTGTACTATTAAAATACAGGCATATGAAAAAGTATATTTTTTCAATAGTATTAGTAGGAATTCAGTTAGCAAGCTATGCACAATGTGCGATGTGTAAAGCCAATGCCGAGACTAGCGTCAATGCCGGTGCTAAAGATTTATTAAGTATCAATAGAGGAATTATCTATTTATTGGTGGCACCCTATTTTTTAGTTTTTACAGTAGGTATGATTTGGTGGTGGCATAAAAAGAAATCTAAGAAAGCGCAGTTACAATAAACAGGCTTCTTTTTAGAATTAAAAATTAAAGATTAAAAATTAAAAATTAAG
>CANHVE010000163.1 GCA_947464015.1 Saprospirales bacterium
CTAAATCTAAGCTTTTTTGAAAGAGGTATTTATTTTATTAAAATCAATTCTGAGGATAATAAAATTGTTTCTAATGGTAAATTTATCTGCCGTTAGACATGATTTGTGGAGTAATAATTCACTAAAATATATTACAGCTTCTCAACCACTGAGTATTACATATATTAATGGCAACTACAAGTGCGAAATACGATAAATCGCGAAAGATTATTTCGATATGGAAATGTTACTTTATTGAGGTAGGAACTTAGTTTTTAGTCAATGTACTTTTGTAAATAATTTCTTCTTTATTTTTCGCAACTATAAAATAATTACCTTTCTTTAAATGCTCTGGTATATGAAGCAAAATAGCATTATTCGTTGGAACTAATCTAGAACTATATACTTCTTTTCCTAATACATCATACACCTGAATATCTAATAAAGTATTTATTTCTTTATTAAATATAATATTCACATCAGCACTGAATGGATTTGGATAGATAGCTCCAATTAAATTAGAGCTTTTAATGATCCCCGTATTTTGACTGCTATACCCTACCCTTGCACAGATGGTTGTAGTGCCACAATAGGCATCGGTAATGCTTACACAATATTCGCCTGAATCTACACCAGCAATATCTTTGGTATTGTTCGTATAACCGCCCGGACCTGTCCAGGAATAAGTATAGGGGGCTGTACCTCCTGTGATATTTAAAGTCACACTACCTGAATTGGTAGATCCAATGGTTGAAGTAGTTGTGGCTGTTACATCATCTGCAAAAGCATTTAGTTGTATACCTAAACTGCATATAAAAATGATCAGTATATAGAGGCTATTATTTGAATTCATAATTACTTGAATTTTTTTGTAAGAATATGGATATTATTATTTTATTTTCGTCTTCTACATTTGGTAAATGACTAAGTGCAGCAATTGCTTTAGTATCTTTATTAATCAGCATTAGTGGATACTTTTTTACATCGATTATCGCTTTTGTTTTTTTACATTCCCCACAATCATACTGCGTAATAATCATTTCATTATTATAATACATGTGATTATACCCTATGATATGATTCATATTGCTCGGATTGACTTCTATCTTTTCCCAATCTCCGGCTTCACTAGCAGTATATGTAGCAGTCATATTTTTGTTAGTCACATAGACATATAATTTATCCGTAACCGAAATATCAAAAACCAATTCATTGGTCTTTACCTCTTGTGCATATACATCTAAAAATGGTTTATTCGGAATATAGGTATTAGCCATAAAATCTGCTGTAGTTAGTTTATATGACAAATCACTACTCATCTCACTAATCTTTATTTTTTTAAGCGTTTCACTCAGTTCCATATTGGCTTGTTCCATCATGTTAATGGTATAAAAATAACCGTCTCTAATATCCCATACCAAATCTCTTCCATCTTCCATTTTTCTAACTGGCACAAGCTTATAAGTGATTACATTCGTATTAGAATCTAGGTTTCTAATTTCTAAAATAATATTTCGATTATTGCTCGTGAGCGAATATAATTTCCCTTGATCAACTACTACTTTATTTCCTTCATAATGTTGTGCCTGCACTAAAAGTGAAAACAATATTAAGAAACAAAAAAGAAAACTATTTTTTATCATCGCTATCATAATTAATAAGAAGCTACCGTTTGAACAAAATTACTGGCATTCACATTTCGTGTTGCTCGCATTTTATATACGGTAACACCGGGAGAGAAAACCGAATCACCATTGATATCATATCCTTCAGCACTTTCATTGGTAGTGATACGAATAGACCAGCCATCAATACCCGCGCGAATATCCGACAGCGTATTATACATCAAGCCATACGAAGGATCGTAGTATTTACCATTGATAAAACAAATTTGATGATTCGAAAAATAAGATGCAGGATTCGGTGCTGTTTGTCCGATGAGACCAGTTTGATCACTTACTTCGGTATATGTAAATGGATAGTAAACATCATTACTCCAGAAATTAGCATCATAATAATTTTTATAAGGCATATCCGAACAAGCAATACTATCTGTTGGTGTAGAGAAAGTCCAGTTTTTCACTAAAAACGAACCGATAGAACCGCAAGAAGTGGAAACTGATTGCGCGCGAATATTGATATAATTATTGGTTTTAATAATGCCTTGTATTTTCAATACATCGATAAATAAATGAGCCCAACAATAACATTGACCTGTATGATCGTATAATAACTCATCGGTTTGTGAATTAGGGCTATATAATCTTTCATAATATTTTAGTGGAGAGCCGTCCCAAGTTTTGACATCATTATCTTGAAACTCTCTGTAAGTTTGAGCGATGATACTATCTTCACTGGTAGCATTATTTGCGCTTTTACAGCTCAATTCAAATAAGGTATGAAACCACTGATAACCTCTTCCTACATTTTCAGGTGCAATGGCATGCCAAGTCACATAGAGTTTATTGGTGCTCGTTCCTGCTGGATACCAATGAACACCGCCATCAAACGACATTTCCCAATTAATTATATAGTTATAATACTTCACTTTATTGGCTTCAAACATTTTGGTGCTATTGATTACTGGATAGATAATCGTTTTAGGAGCCGTGGTACTAGTAGGAATAGCGATGGTTTGCACCGGAAAATTAAATGAATCGGTACCGAATCCTCTTACTTGCACACTTGCTGGAGCATTGCTACAATTCAATTCAAAGGTAGCTGTGGCATTCATATACGAACCACTTTTGTAGGCGATAGGATTAGAAGTGCTCGGACTACTTTTCCATTGAGGCGTGCTATAAGCACCAGTGCTACTATCTTTCTTTACACTATAATAATCAGTACCCGAAAATGATACTTGTTTGAGGGAAATATTATAAGTGAAATTTTGTGCTTGTATAAAGCCAAGTTGAACAATAGAATATGCTACTAGTAATAGTTTTTTCATTTGATACAGATTAGTTCTATACCAAATATACTACAATTTGAACAAATAAAAAGAGGAGCACTTATCAGCGCTCCTCTCTTCAAACATTATTATCACCAAAAAATTATATACTAAAAACGTTTTAATACTGCTAGTATTATATAATTAGTGTTAAAATGTATTATATTTTTTTCAATGTAAACTCATATGTTACACCACTTATAACCATGGTGTATACCAAGTTGCTTTTATCTACACTGATAATCGTATAAGTATCGGTTCCTCCAGTGGCATTATATACACTAACTGTTTTTGCATCTTCACTTAATTCATATTGAAAATTATTAGCAGTGCCGTTTAAAGTTTGCACCCCTCCACAACGTTGAACATTTGCCTTACATAAATCGAAGTGTAAATTAGCTGATGTATAGCCTAAAGTGGCAGGATCTACAGAAATTCCTAATAATTTGATGGTGGTATATTGCCAATCGCCAGCCAATTTATTGAGCGTTAATTGTTCTTTTGAACAAGAACTAAAAAGCAAACAAATCACTAATAATGCTGAGAATGAGCTTGCAAAGAGTACTTTTTTCATATTTTTTTTATTTGTTTAAGTAAAAGTAATAAAATTTAGCCGAATAGCTAAATAATCTAATGCAAGAGAAGGGGCTTTTTTAGGATAAAAAATGTAGTAACTTTGTCGCCAAATAAATATAGATTATGGCATCAGTTTTAAGACTCCCTAGAATGAGTGATACAATGGAAGAAGGTGTAATTGCTTCTATGAAAATAAAAGTAGGCGACACTGTTAAGCCAGGCATGGTAATAGCTGAAGTAGAAACAGATAAGGCAACCATGGAATGGGAAAGCTTTGTGAGTGGAACCGTTTTACACGTAACAGCCAAAGATGGCGATACGATTCCAGTTGAGGGAATGGTGGCTATTTTAGGTAAACCAGGGGAAGATTTTCAAGCATTATTATCTGGCGATAGCGCTAAACCAGCTGCTGCAGCTGCTCCTAGCAAAACAGAAACAACTTCAAGCAATACAAATCCTCCACAAGTGATGGTAGCGCCTTCTATGCCTGTAGCAACGGCTGCTACAACTGATGGAAGAGTAAAAGCTAGTCCATTGGCGAAAACCATCGCTAAAGAAAATGGAATAGATATATCTACTATTGCAGGTTCAGGTGAAGAAGGACGAATTATTAAAAAAGATATCGAAGCAGCCTTAACTACAAAATCAGGTAGTGTATCTGCTGCACCAAGTATAGCAGGACAAGAAAGTTATACAGAAGTGGCGGTTTCTCAAATGCGTAAAACCATTGCTAAACGTTTAGCTGAAAGTAAATTTGGAGCACCACATTTCTATTTAACGATGGAAATCTGTATGGATGAAGCCATGCGAGCAAGAGAATCGATGAATCAAACTTCACCAACGAAATTATCCTTTAATGATTTAGTGATTAAAGCAACTGCGATGAGTCTTAGACAAAATCCAGTGATTAATTCTTCTTGGTTAGGTGATAAAATCAGATATAATAACCATATCCATATCGGCATGGCAGTAGCTGTGGAAGAAGGTTTATTAGTACCTGTAATTAAATTTGCAGATCAATTAAGTTTAAGTCAAATTGCTGCATCTGCGAAAGATTTTGCAGAAAAAGCTAAAGGCAAAAAATTACAACCTAACGATATGCAAGGAAATACATTTACGATTTCTAACTTAGGAATGATGGGTATCGAAGAATTCACAGCGATTATCAATCCACCTGATGCATGTATATTAGCAGTAGGAGGAATTAAAAAAGTATTAGCCTTAAAAGATGGAGATATCATCGAATCGAACATGATGAAAGTAACTTTATCTTGTGATCATAGAGTGGTAGATGGTATGAAGGGAGCTCAGTTTTTACAAACCTTAAAATCTTTATTAGAAAATCCAGTAAGAATGTTGATCTAATTCTATAGATTATTTAGATATAAAAAAGTCACGCTGTTGCGTGACTTTTTTTTTAATTTTTTCTGTGTACATATACACTTCGTTGGGCAGTGGGATAAACTATAATATTTTGAATATTGACATGCGCTGGTCTGCTCGCCACAAACACTGCTATGTCTGCAATATCAGCGGGTTTTAAAGGTTCATATCCTTCATATACTTTTTTTGCATTTTCTTCATCCCCTTTAAAACGAACAATACTAAATTCTGTTTCAACTGCTCCTGGATCAATACTACATACTTTAATATCTGTATCTACCAAATCTAAATTCATCGCTTCATTTAAGGCTTTTACCGCATATTTCGCCGCATGATATACATTCCCTCCCGGATAAATAATATGACCTGCAGTACTTCCGATATTTAAAACTACTCCTGCATTTCGTTCAATCATCATCGGTAAAATACATCTTGACACATAGAGCAAACCCTTCACATTAGTATCAATCATACGCTCCCAATCTTCAATAATCCCTTCTTGAATTTTATTTCTACTCACTGCTAATCCCGCATTATTAATTAGAATATATGGTATGATAGAACTGCTTTCTAATTTAGAAGCAAAATCTTTTACGGCCTCAAAATCTCTTACATCAAAAGCATAATAAAGCACAATGATATTATATGCATTTTCTAATTCGTCTTTTAAGGCAATCAATCGTTCTTCTCTTCGTGCAGTGATGATGAGGTTATAACCTTCTTTGGCAAATGCTACAGCACATGCTCTTCCTATCCCTGATGAAGCCCCTGTAACTAAAACATATTTATTTGTCGACATATAAAAAGTTTAAGCAAAAATAGATTCATTCCATGAATTTTACTCAATTAATTTATAATCTAAATTATATATACTATATTTATAAAACGAAATACTATTATATGAAACATTTTATACTCAGTTTATTACTTGTTAGTTCTTTATACATGACTGTTAAAAGTCAGACCTATCTTCAATCAACTACTTTTATTCGTAGCTACAACAAAGTTCAA
>CANHVE010000164.1 GCA_947464015.1 Saprospirales bacterium
AATTAACAAATGATTATATAATTTTGCCACTCGTTATGAATACTGAAGTAAAGATTGTTGAGTGTCCAAGAGATGCCATGCAGGGTTTGAAAAAAATCATTCCTACTCCTCTAAAAATAGATTATATAAATAACTTATTACAAGTAGGTTTTGATACGATTGATTTTGGAAGTTTTGTTTCTCCTAGCAAAATACCTCAAATGGCAGATACGGAGATTGTTTTAGCCGCTTTAAATCGTCAACAATCGAACACTAAATTATTAGCGATTATAGCTAATGAAAGAGGTTTAAATAGAGCCTGTAAATATGAGGCAATTGATTATATAGGTTATCCCTTTAGCATTTCCGAAACCTTTCAGTTAAGAAATACCAACAAAACTATTTTAGAAAGTATTGAATTCGTCAAATTAGCTCTGGATAATTGTTTGAAACATAACAAAGAATTAGTCGTATACATCTCGATGTGTTTTGGGAACCCTTATGGTGATGTTTACAATTATGATATTGTTCAATATTGGATGAATGAATTAGCTCGTTTAGGCGTAAAAACAATATCCTTGTCAGATACAGTTGGGGTAGCCAATCAAAAAAGCATCACAGAAATATTCAACTTAATCGTTCCTTCATTTGCAGGTATAGAAATTGGGGCTCATTTCCATACGCGAAGAGAAAGTAGTATAGAGAAAATTGAAGCGGCATATCAAGCTGGATGTAGACGATTTGATGGAGCAATTAAAGGATTTGGGGGTTGTCCGATGGCCAAAGACGAATTAATTGGTAATATGCCAACTGAAGTGATGATTGATTATTTTGAAAAAAAACAAATTCATACGCATGTAAATCGTTCATTATTTGAACAATCTTTTGAGTATTCAAGTAAGATATTTTAAACTTATAATCATGAAATTTATATATACTATATTATTAGTATTGCTCGTATTTAGCTGTATCAGTCAACAAACACAAGGAATTAGTTTGGATGATGAGGCTACTGAAGAAGTAAACACTTCTACTACTAATTATGATTCACTTCAAAATTATGAAAAAGAATTGGTTACAGGTGCTTATGTGCTTGGCGATAAAGAATGGTTTACAAAGGATACGATTCATCTCACCGAAAAATTGAATTATATCAAAACACATAGATCTACATTTGAATACTTTTTTTTCAACCGAAATGGTAAAGTGGAAGTCAATACCTATGTGCCTGATAATGCTATAAAATTCCTTAAAGATGTAACCTTAAATTATGGTACTTGGTTTTTTGATAAAGACAAGTTAAATGTGGTTCTTAATGGATTCAGCAATACATATGGCAAATTTGAATATCGTATCGCTTATGATTTTATCAAATCTGGTACAAATATTATTTTAATTACGCATGAGCGAAAATTGAGCAATACGGAGAAATCTCAATATTAATCAGCTTTATACCTCCTAATATCGCTTTACCCTTTTATTTATCCACAAGAATTCAGCTAGGATTCGCTTCATATTTGTAAAATATCGATTATTCACGTAATTTTGATATATAATTGAATATAAAATATGAAAAAAATTCTACTAGCCTTAGTTATAAGTGTACAATCATTCTTTATAGCTCAAGCACAATGTCCAGGATGTATTATTAATACTGCTTGTTCAGATGCTACTCCAGGTACACGTTTACCTAATTTATGTCCTTCTACTATGCCTTCTGGTACAGTAGGAATGCCTTATTCTGAAGATTTGACTATTTGGCTTCCTCAAACATTTACCTATTCAGGTATAGCTATTACCATTTTACACGTAGATGTAACATCCGTAACGAGCTTACCAGCAGGTTTAAATTTAGAGACATCTTTAGGACCAGTTCCTGTATCATTTGATGTGACTAGTGATATGCGTTTATGTGCTAAAGTTTGTGGTACTCCTACAGTTCCAGGTACTAGAACAGTTCAATTGAATGTTACAGTGCTAGTAAGTACACCACTAGGAAATCAAACTCAAAATCAATCCTTCCCAGTTCCTATTACAATTAATGCACCTGCAGGAGGCAATGCAAGTTTTGCGTTCAATGCATCATCTGGTTGCGACTCTTTAGTAGATTCATTTAGAGCATTACTAACCAATGATCCATATCCAGTAAATTACAGATGGGATTTAGATAATGATGGAACGATTGACGATACCACTAAAACTCCACCTCCAGTAATATTCAATACTCCAGGTGAACATTATGTACGTTTAGTAACTGAATTCTTGAACTATAGAGTTTCTAGAATCTCTGTAAATGATATCAACAATGCACCTTGGTACTGGCATGAGTTCTGTGGAGATGGTACAGGTGTTACTCTTTTTGGTATTCCTTTATATACTCAAGTGAGCGATGCTGATTTAACGGTACAATTAACAGATGGTACCAATGTTTATAATGGTTCTGAACAAACCGATCAAGATGCTCCCACTTGGAATCCTGGTATTCCATATAATCCAACTCCAGGAATTATCAATTTAAGTTTTCACGAAGTAGATCCAGGTATCTGTGGAAGTGGCCAAAATGGTGGTGTTGCTACTATTACCTTTACTGGTGCTAGAACCTACAATTTCTCCACTATTGGTGGTGATGGAACTATCTCTGGTAGAGTAACCATTGAAACATATGTAGAGAGCACCATTGAAACAATTGATACCATTACCGTATACGTTTCACCAACAGCTCCAATTTTAAGTTCTAATAAAGATTCTTTCTGTAGTATTGATTCCGTTCAATTATTTGTGGCTAGTCCAACTGCAGGTATGACCATCGAATGGTATAAAGACTCTGCTTTGATAGCTGGTGCAGGTGATTCAACTTTATGGGTTAAAGAAGGTGGCAATTATACCGTTCGTATTAGCACGCCACAAGGTTGTTCTGCATTATCTGCAACTAAAACAATTTATAAATTCAATAGCCCTCCAGGATTATTATCAATCATTCAAATACCTGGTAGAAAATTAGTTAATTCTAATTTCCCTGGTGCTGGATTTTCTATTCGTTGGTTCTTAAATGGTATATTGATACCTGCTGCTAACACCCAAATTATAGATGCAGTAGGTGATGGAAATTATACTTGTGAAGTATATAATAGCGATTATGCTTTATGCGCAACAGCTTCTAGCAACTATGCATTTAGTTCGGTAGGTATTGATAATAGCGTACAACAATTATCTAACTTATCGGTATATCCAAATCCAAGCGATGGTACTTTCACTTTATCCTTTAATGTATACGATAATAGCGAGTATCAAATACAAATTACGGATATGTTAGGAAATGTAGTAGAGCAATCTACAGAGAAATCTAGTAGTCAAGAAATCAAAAAAACATATCATTTGAATAATCTTTCAAGCGGTATGTATTTATTGCATATTCAATCAAACAACAACTCGATTCAAAAAAGAATTATTATTAAATAAATATTAAAACACTCATAAAACTACAATTATTTCAATGAAAAAAATTATTTTGATTTGTAGCTTATTCATAGCTATCGTATCGCAAACAAACGCACAGTGCCCTGGAGCATTATTAGATTCGGCATGTTTCACTTCACGAATTGGAACAGGTGGTGGAATCTGTAGAGATTCATTAACAACTGGTATGGCGAATCATGCTTACACTGATGATGTAAGTTTTGTAATGCCTCCTTCGGTTAACATTACTACACCTATTACAGCAACGGTAACTTTAAGAAGAATCAATATTACAGGTATCAGTGGATTACCATTAGGTTTGAACTGGCAATGTGATAATGGTACTTGTATTTATTTACCAAGCTCTGGTCAACAATTAGGAGCGATTCGTTTTTGTGGTACCCCATTAACAGCAGGCTATTATACTTTAACAGTATATATCTCTGCAGATGTAACTGTTAGTGGTATTGGAGATAGAAATGGTGAAGCTCAAACATACACAACCCACTTAAGAATTTTACCTGATACGAGTGGCGGTAACCCAACATTTACACATACTCCAGCAGGAAATAAATTCTGTGATACTACTACATTATCATATAATGCCACTATCACATCAAGTAATCCTGTAAAATATGAGTGGTCATTTGGTAATGGAAATACTTCAACCCTTCAAAATCCAAGTCCACAAACCTATGCACCTAGTTTAACAAATTATGATGCCATTTTAAAAACAACTTTATATGCATACAGAATTACATCTGTTAGAGTAATATCAACAAATAGCTCATTATGGAGTGGAGGATTTGATTTAGGTGAGCCTTTTTCATTTTTTAATCCTGACTTTGTATTTGCGAATAATACTACTGGCAGAGCTACGCCAGAAATTAGTGATAATAAGACACCAACTTGGAGTGGATTAAGAGATACAATTGCTATTGGAACAGATTCTATTAATTTCACTTTAACTGATATAGATGGTTCATTGGGTGTAGATCCTAATGACATTGTAGAGACAGGTACATTTCCTGTTCAATTAGGTACAGTAAATTATATACATGGAAGTAATTCACTTCAAATAACTATGGATACTATTCCTGGTCAAATATTTTATGATACATTAAAATTAACCATCAATCCGCCATTAACAGAAGGTATCACTTCTACAGCAACAGATAGTTTCTGTACTGGAGATTCTACTTATATTTCAGTGAATTATCCAGTAGCAGGATATAATATTCAATGGTATAAAGACAGTACAATTATTCCTTTAGCTACTGATTCGTTTATTGTAGTTTATACTGCTGGTGCTTATTATGCATCTATTCAAGATATTAATACTCTATGTTCAAATGGTTCTACTATAACTAATATTTATACATTTAATAGTCCTCCAGGAGCTATTTCTATCGTAAATGCTGGAGCAGGAAGAATTGCAAACTCTAATTTCCCAGGTGCAGGATTTACTATTGAGTGGTATAAAGATGGCGTATTAATTCCAGGTGCGAATAGCGTTACCGTACAAACGAGTGGTGATGGAGCATATAGTTGTCATGTATACAATACAGCTTTCCCTTTATGTGGACGTACTTCTAGCAATTTTGTGATTTCAGGTTTAGGGGAAGATATCACTTCTATGAGCAATCATATTAGCATCTATCCAAATCCAAGTAATGGTAAATTTGTATTAGCATTTGAATCGATGAATACAGATAATAATGCATCTGTTATTATTACTGATATTACAGGTAGAGAGGTTTATACTACAGCAATTGAAATTGCGAAAGGTATGAATCAATTCAATATGAATACGATGAATTTATCAAGTGGTATTTATATTGTAAAAATCAATACTGCTGGAACAACTATCGAAAAAAGATTGGTTATTTCTAAATAATCTAATTTAAACATATTTTAAAACCTTCATGCAAAGCATGAAGGTTTTTTTTTGTACCTCAATAAATTGTATCTTGTTTCAAATAATGCATATGAAAAGCCTTCAAAGCGAAAAAATAACTGAACAAACAATAGCTTGGATCAATTCGGTTGTGATCGATTGTAATTTTTGTCCTTTTGCCAAAAGAGCGATGGAAAAAAAATCGGTTAAATATATGGTGTTATCTAAAAGTGATTTAAAAGAAAGTTTAGATCAATTAGCTATTGAATTAGAGTATTTAGATGAGCATGAAAATATCGAAACTACATTTATCATTTTTGAAGATGATTATAGGGATTTTACGAGTTATTTAGAATTGGTTGATGATGCTGAAGATTTGATCATGGAAGCAGATTACGAAGGTATTTATCAATTAGCTAGTTTTCATCCGCAATATATATTTGCCGATTCAGCAGCTGATGATGCAGCCAATTATACCAATCGTTCGCCCTATCCGATGTTGCATTTATTGCGCGAGAGCAGTATTGATGCTGTATTAAAACAT
>CANHVE010000165.1 GCA_947464015.1 Saprospirales bacterium
GTAAATCCTAAAAGATGTATATAGAAAAATGCTAGTATGTTACCTTTTTGATAATTTATATAAGCATAAATTAGCGCTACAATAAAATTAAGAAATAAGCTTCCAATAAGTACTTTTTTAAATAAATCCGCCTGCGCTTCTATTTTATCAAAAATGCTTACTATGATTATGGGTAGTAGTAAAAAACTCAATTTTTTAACTAGTTCATCTAAGCCTGCCGCTTTATCTGGTGTGTAAATAAGTCCGACTAATAAAGAAACAAAATAGAGTAATAAAGGTAATATGACCCATTTGTATTCTTTTATGTTATACCATTTGGCTTTCCAATCCTTACTAAATAACCAAACGAGACTCAACAAAACGATACCAAATCCATTAATAGATCTTCCCCAAGGCATTAAAGCGATTATAATACAGAGTAATATCGTATATATATGCTTCAAAATTAACTACTTATTTGATTTTTGGAGGATCTAGTCACATAATAATAATAGAAAGGTATTAGTGTTATAGCCACATATATAGGGATACTAAAATAACTATTCCCACTTAATAATGAAAAGAAACTGATGATGAAATAACTTGTAATCAACACATTATCATACATTTTCAACTTGAATATCAAAAATAATGAATATGACAAATAAGTAAGTAATAATAAAAAGCCAATGATGCCTCCATATAATAATGATGCTATCAAGGGATTATGAGGATAGTCGTAGGAATTAAAAAGAATCACTCTAAATCGAATTGCATATCTTCTTAAATAGCTAAAACCTTTCCCAAATATCTGTTGACCGATATTATATTTCTTGGTGAATATTTCTATACCATATTTCCACCTTTCCAGTCTACTTCCATAAGTTGTTTTTTCATAAATGGGCTCTTTAGTATCTTCTAACTTGATTACTTGATCCGATTTTTCCCTTGGCCACATATCGATATACATTTTTTTATAATCGGCTTTAGTATCGAATAAGGTGATATAACGAAAAGCAATGGCAGTAATTTCTTTTTTATAGGGTATGGCGTAAACATTTATGGCTTTACCAGTAAATTTACGAACAGGAAAACTAGAAAAGTATAAAAAGTAGATTTGGAATAATATCACTAAAATGCCTAATATGCATTTAAAGAAGACTTTGTCTATTTTTTTATGTTTAAAATATTGGAAACTCGAAGCTATAAATTGAAGTATCAAAATACTGAAAAGTATAAGAATACCTCTTCTCGATCCAGAATAAAACACATTTGTGCAAATCAGCATAAAGAACAAATACTCTACAAGCTTATATTTTTCTGGGAAAAGATTTTCTTTTCGCCATAATAAAATAACAAATCCAATAAAAATAGCTACTGCATAAAAATTATAATCGGTTGATAATGAAAATCCCCATGGATATTTATCATGATTTGTCAAAAGAGCCAAGTGTATACCTTTCAACATCAACCAGAATTTAATTAATGCCAAAATACATATAATACCCATTAAAATAGTGTAGTACTTAGTAAAATAGCTTAAGAAACTTTTAATTTTTTCTGTTGAATCGACTAATGCTAAAAAAATTAATAATATGGATAATATAATAGGAATGTTGGCTAACTCTTTATAAAGAATGGATTGATTAGAACGATCGAAAGCCAAGGAAATAATAAAAGATAAAATCGTTAGACTAAATGGAATGAAAATTCCGAGGTCTTTCCATTTCGTTTTTTTTACGAATTCGAATAATTCCTTATAAAACAATGCATAAGTGATCAAAATACTTATTACTAGAGCAATCAATGCAAATGGAATCGCCATTCGTAATACGAAAAAGCAAAGACATAAAGCTACATATGGAAATGGATTTTTAATAGATAAGTACATATGAAATTTAACTGTACAAAGTTAATACATATCTATCAATAGCGCTAAAAATTGATTAATTTGCTTGTCTTCTTATACTGGTTAATTCAGAAGGTGTTAATTTTCGTTCCCAATTATTGTTGTATGGTATGAATACTTTAGAGTTTCGAATTTCTTCTGCTGAAATTGCACCATTTATATAGTCGATATATGCATCGAAAGCTGCTTTATTTTTCTCTTTCAAAATTAAAAGCGCAGCATTAAATCCAGCTTTTGTTGCAATAGGCACTCCTCCTCCTAGCTCCGCCCAATGTCCACCAAGAATTAAATTTTTAATAGGTGTTTGATAATGAGCTATTTTGGCTTGGTAATTTTCTTTACCAGGTCTAGCCCCCATCATCGTACCATTTTTATTGCCTGAATAGCGCCAATGAGTGATAGGTGTAGCCACTTCATAAAACTCAATATGCTCTCTAAGCGCTGGATTGATTTTTTCAGCTACTCTGTCTATTAATATAGAAGCTACTGCTTCTTTACATTTTTCATAAGCTTCTCCCCTAATCCAATCGCCATTTGAATCTTTGCTAGCTCCCCAATAATTATGGTGCTCTATTAATGCCGGCATAAAAATCGTAATCGTACCTTTGCCTTCAGGCGCTAAAGTAGGGTCTCTAAAAGAAGGCGCAAGAATGATGATTTCTGTTTTAGTGGGGTCTCCTCCTGTATGTTCCTCATATGTTACATCTTGCTTCGAAATAAATACCATTTCTTCATTGAAACCCAATTTATCTGGCGTACAATCTAGAGCCATGTGAATAGTTAAAGAAGAATCATAAAGTTCTGCTTGCTCTAATTTTTTTAAGAGTTTATCTGGTATTTTTTCGCTGGGTAGCATTTTGGTGTATAATTGCTCTACATCACAAGCAGCCACTACATATTCACTCTTTATTTGATAGGTTTCACCTCTATGATCTAGCTCCACTCCTATAGCTTTTTGCCCATCGAGTAGTATTTTTTTTACATCGCAATAAGTGAAAAGCTGCGCATTCATCGACTCTGAAAAATGTCGCAACCAGCGAGTAAATGATTGGCTTCCACCAGCTGGAGGATTTAAATAATCTCCTGCATAAGCCCAACCGATGGGAATCAAGCAAGATAGCATATCTTTTTCGGATGCAAAAAGTTGATGTAATTGCTCATCTTTAAAGTATTTACTTAATCCTTTCTTTAATTTTTCTTTTCCAGCATAACGAATATGAGGCAGAAAAGGCATTACAAATCGGATTGCATGAAATACATTACGTGTTTTTTCGAAAAAATTCATGGTTTCAGTAGAGCGAATCTGATTCCCGTAATTGGTCATACTCACTCCTATTCCTTTAGCTGTATTGAAAAATTTCTCAATACCAGCACTTTCATTCGGAAATTTTTGCTTCAATTCATTTTTTAACTCATCTGGATTATTACTAATTAAATAATCGAAATGATCGCCTACTAACCTTTTGACTCTTTTTTGTTGAATTACCTTTGGATAATCAGTTCCGAAGCTTTCAAATACAAAATGCACCATGCCTCCTGGTAAACATTGATTCAACCAATGAATGGCTGTATCGAAAGTGAATCGTTTTTTAGTAAATCCCATCAAGTAACCACCTTGTGTATCGCCTCTTTCAAGTATCAACACAGATAATCCTGATCTGCTTAAAGTACTTGCTGCTACTAAACCACCGATACCTGAACCGATAATGATTACATCATAATTTTCTTTAATATTCTCTAGAGCCATATTTGAAGTGTAATATTAGAAAATAATATCACACATTATACATTGTGGAAGATAAAAATGTTTAAATGAAGAATAAAAGCCATTAATAATAAATAAAAAGGCTTACCTTTGCGCCCTGAAAATCTTGCTTAAGACAATTTAAATATAAAGTAATGAGTTCATCAATAGCAACTGCAAAATCAATCGCTGAAAATTTAGTGGTATTGCCACAAATGACAGAAATGGGACATGAACAAATCGTGTTTTGTAATGATAATAGCACAGGATTAAAATCGATTATAGGAATACATAATACTACACTTGGTCCAGCTTTAGGCGGTACTCGTGTTTGGGCCTATACTTCAGAAGTGGAAGCGCTTCGTGATGTATTGCGCTTATCAAGAGGTATGACTTACAAAAGCGCTATTAGTGGAATTAATTTAGGTGGAGGGAAAGCGGTAATCATCGCTGATCCTAAAACTAAAAAAGGCGAAGCGTTTTGGAGAAGATATGGCAAATTTGTAAATAGTTTAGGAGGAAAATATATCACAGCTGAAGATGTGGGTACTTCTCCAGGAGACATGGTTCACATTGCAATGGAAACAAAACATGTAGCAGGTAAGCCAGCTTATTTAGGCGGAACAGGCGACCCTTCTCCGGTTACTGCCTATGGGGTATTTTTAGGTATTAAAGCTTCTGTAAAAGAATTAACTGGTTCTGATGATTTAAGTGGTAAAACGGTTAGTGTTCAAGGTGTTGGTCATGTGGGTCAATATTTAGTTGAGCATTTATGTAAAGCAGGTGCTGAAGTAACTATATGTGATATCAATGAGAATAATATCAAATTGGTTTGTGATAAAAATAAAGTGAATGTAGTAGCTCCAGAAGATATTTATAAGGTAAATTCATTGATTTATGCTCCATGTGCACTAGGCGCTACGGTTAATGATCATACATTAGAAATTCTCAATTGCGCTATCATTGCTGGTGCGGCCAACAATCAATTAGAAGACGAAGTAAAACATGGTAATTATTTATTAGAGAAAGGAATTATTTATGCTCCTGACTTTTTAATTAATGCTGGAGGTGTTATCAATTGCTATACAGAAGTTATTGGAGTTAATAGAGATATGGCAGTGGGTTTAACAGAGAATATTTATGCAAAAACTTTAGAAATTTTTAAAACATCCAAAGAACAAAATATTACTACTCAAAAAGCGGCAATGTTATTAGCAGAGCAACGAATTGAGCAAGTAGCAAAAATAAAAGCAGTATTATAATTGCTGCAAAAAAAAAGAAATTAATCGTTCATTATATATATGCTATCAAGAAGACATTTACGAGTTAAAGTATCACAAGTTTTGTATACCTGTGAAATGGACAAAGATGTAAGCTTAAACGAGCTTGATAAATATTTACATAATTTACTTCAAAAATCAGAAGAGCTCTACTACTTGATTTTGATTTACTTGATGGATATTGCAAGTTACTCTAAACTATACAAAGAAAGAAAATCATCTAAATTACTTGCTACTGCTGAAGATTTAAACACAGATGATACCTTAAGTAATAATCCTATAATCTTATATTTGGCTAAAAGTGCCGCATTTCAAAGTCATATCAAGCGACTTAAAATTATTCCAATGGTGGATAGTACTGAAGTGAAACGAATGTTTGAAGCATTAGTGCAAAAAGACAAATACCAAGAATACACTAAGAAACAAGATAAAACTATAGAAGACGAACGAGCTATATTAATCTATATAGTTAAAAAAATCATAGATAATAGCGAAGATCTATTCATGCAATTAGATGCAGACTTTCTAAATTTATCTGACGATTTTCATGTATTGAATTTTTTACTACAGAAAGACATTGAAAAATTCAGTAATGAACACACGAATAATTTCATATTTAGTGTTGAATCTGACAAAGAAGATTTGATTTATTGTAAGGATTTATTAGAAATGACTTATAAGAATCAAAAAGAAATAGAAAAAAGAATTGAACCAAAATTGAAGGGATGGGATTTAGATAGAATTGCGGTGATTGATATGGTAATTCTTAAGATGGCGGTTTCGGAATTCTTGCATTTTCCTTATATTCCAGTAAAAGTAACGATGAATGAATATATTGAAATAGCGAAGAACTATAGTACACCCAAAAGTAAAGATTTTATTAACGGCCTATTAGATAAACTCATGCACGATTTAAAATCGAAAGGTGAGATTGTGAAAAAAGGTAGAGGTTTAGTGGA
>CANHVE010000166.1 GCA_947464015.1 Saprospirales bacterium
AATGCCACCTGCGATACCATATTCTTCAATAATAATAGCATATATAAAATCGGAATATGGTTCAGGTAAATAATTTCGTTGAATACTATTGCCTGGTCCTTGTCCCAATGGCCAGCCTTTTGCAATGGCGATATTCGCTTGTTTCACTTGGTAATCTTCTTCATGTTTATCGTTTGAAGTAAAGTTTTCAATACGATTTTTCCAAGTTAGCATCCTGCCCACCATTTTATCTTCTGGCATTATAAATAATACTCCAATAAAAATAGCTAAAGTGATAGCTGCAGTTAAGAACAAAGTGCCTAAATGTAAAAAGCTCACACGACCTATAAATAGTAATAACATGCAGGTAGTAAATAAAATTAATGCGGTAGATAAGTTCATGGGTGCAATCAATAAAGTAATTACTACTACAGGAAGTATCAACGGAATAAAGGCATCTTTAAAACTTTTGATAGCATCTTGTTTTTTCGACATTAAACGAGCTAAGTACATCACGATACCGAGCTTTGCTAAATCGGATGATTGAAAAGTAAGATTGATTACAGGAATTTTTACCCATCGAGAAGCCCCATTGATATTGGTTCCTGCAAACATCGTGTATATTAATAAGGGGATGCTGATTAAAAATAATATTTGAGCAATTCTACTATAATATCTATAATCGATTAGATGAAATACATACATGATTACCCAACCCAATAAGAGTATACTTGTATGTTTCAATACAAAACTGAATGTATAGGAGTCGGAACGCACTTGTGCAATGGTTCCTGTAGCACTATATACCGCTAATAGCGATATGATAGACAGAAATAAGACCATCGTCCAAATGATTTTATCACCTTTTAATGAATCAATAATTGCTTTCATTTATATTCAGTTTTTATACAATAAACAGATTACAGATTTCTGATTGCAGATTTAAATTTTTTACCTCTGTCTTCGTAATTCTCAAATAAATCGAAGCTGGCACATGCTGGAGATAATAATACTACATCGCCTGCATTCCCTAAACGATAAGCGATATTCACCGCTTCAATCATATCGGTAGTATTCACAATCATATCTACATGTTTCGAAAAAGCTTTGTGTAATGGGGCATTATCAGTACCTAAGCATATTAAAGCTTTTACATTTTTTTTCACTAAAGGCAATAAGATTTCATAATCATTTCCTTTATCAATACCACCAGCAATCCAAATGACAGGCTTACTCATGCTTTCTAATGCAAACCAAGTAGAGTTTACATTAGTAGCTTTTGAATCATTAATAAATTCAATGCCACCTACTTTACCTACACGTTCCATACGATGTTCAAGTGCATTAAAATCTGACATGCTTTCACGCATATCTTCTTTGCGCAGGTCATAAAGTTTTCCTACAATACCTGCAGCCATGGTGTTGTAAACATTGTGTTTACCTGTAATTCCTAGTTGATTGATTGACATAATAAATTGGGTTTTATTTAGATTAATAATTATTTCATTGTTTTTTACAAAAGCACCTTCTTCTTGAAATTCTTTTTCATAAGAGAAAGGAATAGCTCTTGCTTGTGTTGGATGTTTTTCTAAGTACTTGATGGTATCTATATCATCGGCATTGTATACAAAGAATTCTGAGGCTGTTTGATTTTTAGTAATATTGAATTTAGAAGCGATATAATTTTCATATTTATAATCATATCTATCTAAATGATCGGGCGATAGATTCGTTAAAACAGCACAATGCGGATGAAACGCTTGGATATCGTCTAATTGAAAACTACTGATCTCTAATACATAAACATCTTTATCGTCTTCTGCTACTTGACGAGCGAAACTGATTCCGATATTGCCACCTAATCCAACTTTCTTTTCATAAGTTCTAAAAAGATGATGCGTTAAACTTGTGGTAGTCGTTTTCCCATTACTTCCTGTGATACCAATGATTTGACCTTTCGTATGTCTAAATCCAAATTCTATTTCAGAAATGATATGGATACCTTGTGCTTTGATTTGTTTTATGATCTCATATTTATCAGCAATACCTGGGCTTTTCATCACTTCATCGGCATCTAATATTTTAGCAGTAGTATGTTGCCCTTGTTCAAATGGAATTTCATACTCATTTAATATATTTACATACTTCTCTGCTATCTTTCCTTTGTCGGAAAGAAATACTTCATATCCTAGCTTTTTAGCTAGTATAGCACTACCTACACCACTTTCACCACCGCCGAGAAGTACAAATTTTTTATTCACTTTCTTATCTAATTTTTAAGGTGGCAATACTTAATATGGCTAATAATATTCCTACAATCCAAAAGCGTGATACAATCTTAGATTCGTGTAATCCTACTTTTTGATAATGATGATGTAGTGGCGACATTAAAAAGACTCTTCTTCCTTCACCGAATTTTTTCTTCGTGTATTTGAAGTAGGATACTTGAATAACCACACTTAAATTTTCAATCAAAAAGATGCCGCAGAAAATCGGAATCAGTAATTCTTTTCGAATGATAATAGCTAAGGCTGCAATAATTCCCCCTAAGGCTAAGCTTCCTGTATCGCCCATAAACACTTGTGCTGGATAAGCATTAAACCAAATGAATCCAATGCAAGCTCCTATGAATGCAGCGATATAGATGGTAAGTTCGCCTAGATTAGGAATATACATAACTCCTAAATAATTAGCGAAAATAAGATTCCCGCTCACGTAGGCAAACACTGCTAAAGTAGCACCAATAATAGCTGAGGTACCTGCAGCTAATCCATCTATTCCATCCGTTAAATTAGCGCCGTTAGATACAGCTGTAATAATGAAAATAACTATAGGTATATAAATCAACCAAGCTAATTGATTGTAGTTGTCAGTTAAAAACATCAATAGTTTAGCATAATTAAATTCATGCGTTTTGATGAATGGCAATGTGGTTACTGGAATTTTTTGTTCCAGCATATAATGTGTGTTTCCAGAATAATCACTGATTTGAGAAATCTTTGCTGGATTGTATTGTGATACTGCACTAGCTGGAATCTCTTTTTTCATTACTACACTTTCATTAAAGAAAAGTGTTGCGCCAATAATTAACCCTAAGCCAATTTGACCAATTATTTTAAAACGACCTTGTAAACCTTCTTTGTTCTTTTTAAAGATTTTGATATAATCATCTAAGAAACCAATCGCACCTAACCATAGGGTAGAGATAATCATTAAGATGACATATATATTATCTATTCGAGCAAATAGTAAAGTAGGGATTAGGATACATCCTATAATCATTAGTCCACCCATTGTTGGGGTTCCTTGTTTTTGTTTCTGTCCATCTAATCCTAAATCACGAACTGTTTCACCTACTTGTTTTCTCAATAAGTAGTTGATTAGTTTTTTACCATATAACATAGAAATGACAAGCGATAAAATGATTGCCGCAACAGATCTAAATGATATAAATTGAAATAATCCAGCACCTGGAATTTTCAAGTGTAATTTGTTTAATAAAAAATCGAATAAATAGTAAAACATTATTTCTCTAATTCTTTAAGTGTGATTGCCAAAATTGACTTGTCATCAAAAGGATATTTAGTACCTTTTATTTCTTGATAGGTTTCATGTCCTTTACCTGCTATTAGAATGATATCACCTTCTTGTGCCATCATGCAAGCAGTACGAATCGCTTCTTTTCTATCAGTAATGCTGATTGTTTTTTTCTTTTGTATCGGATTAAGTCCTGCTTCCATTTCTTTAATAATCATCTCTGGTTCTTCTGAACGTGGATTGTCTGAAGTAAGAATAATTTTGTTGCTTAATTCAGCTGCCACTTGTGCCATAATGGGTCTTTTGCTGGTATCACGATCGCCACCGCATCCCACAATGGTATATAGCGTTTCATTCCCTTTACGAATTCCTTGTATGGTTTCTAAAACTTTTTGTAAGGCATCTGGTGTATGCGCATAATCTACTATTCCAATAATTTTTGAAATAGGAGAGACGATATAATCAAATCTTCCAGTAGCACTTTGTAGCTTGCTTATGATTGCAAGTGATTGAATTTTATCAGCACCTAATAATTTTGCTGTAGCATAGATTGCCAAAATATTATAGGCATTAAACTCGCCTATCAATCTACAGTGTAGCTCTTCATTATCAATCTGCATCACTAATCCCTCAAAAGAATTTTCAAGAATCTTCCCTTTAAAATCGGATGGACTTTTTAAAGAATAGCTATATTTTTTGGCACTCGTATTTTGTAACATCACTAAGCCATTTTTATCATCGGCATTTGTAATTGCAAAAGCATTTTTATCTAAATGATCGAAGAACATTTTCTTTGCTTCGATATACGCTTTAAATGTTTTATGATAATCTAAATGATCATGTGTGATATTAGTAAACACCGCTCCAGTAAATCGTGCGCCTGCAATTCTATGTTGGTGTATGGCATGTGAACTTACTTCCATAAAACAATAGCTACAACCACTTTCAAGCATTTGTGCTAATAAAGCATTCAATTGAATCGCATCAGGTGTAGTATGTGTAGAAGGAATAATAGTTCCGCAAATAATATTCTCTACGGTAGAAATCAATCCTACCCGATGACCTAGTTCTGTAAATAATCTATATAAAATAGTAGCAGTAGAAGTTTTTCCATTGGTGCCAGTAATCCCAACTAAGGATAATTTTTCTGAAGGATTGCCATAATAATTAGAGGCCATGATACCTAAGGCCATAGCACTATCTTTTACTACTACAAAGCTTATATTATTTTGTATCGACTCAGGTAATGTTTCACAAACAATAGCCACAGCTCCCAAATCAATTGCTTTTTGAATATATTGATGACCATCTGCACTTACTCCTCTTGTTGCAACAAATACATCATTGCTAGATACTTTTCTTGAATCAAACTGAATTTGAGCAATATCAATATCAGTACTACCCACTGTTTGAGTAATAGCTGTTTTATATAATATGTCTTTTAATTTATTCATTTTATCCAAGTGTTATAGTTATGGTATTCCCTTTATTAAATGGCGTTCCAGGATTTAAGCTTTGTTGTTTCACTTTGCCTACACCAATAATTTGTACTTTTAATCCTATTGATTCTAATAGATAGATCGCATCTTTCAATCCTAATCCAATAATATTAGGTACTTGATTAGCGCTAATCGTTCTATCACGAATTATCACTTTATCTTTATTCGTAGATGCTTGAACCCATTCTGATGAAGCATCATATTCTTGCTTGATATTTAAACCACGATAGATTTCACGAACATCTTCAGCACGACCTAATGCTATGGCAGGACTGCTCGCACCTGAATCAACTTTCGTAATTGATGGATGTAAATTAGAAGAGCTCGCATATACTTTATCTGCTACTTCTCTAAATACCGGTCCTGCTACAATACCTCCATAGTAGCCGTTTTCAGTTGGGTTGCTAATAATGACACAACAAGAATATTGTGGATTATCTGCTGGGAAATATCCGATGAATGAAGCATTATAACCACCTTCATATTTACCATCTTTCAATAATTTAGTGGTGCCTGTTTTACCTGCAATAGTATAAGGAGCATCTTTGGCTAAATTGGCACCTGTAGCATGAGGCATTTTACATACTCCTTCTAATAATTCTTTGATAATTGGAATGGCTTCTTTACTGATGATTTGTTCAGCAACCGTAGTTGGTTTAATGATAGAAATACTTTTATCAAACTCCTTAATTTCGCCCACTATATAAGGCTTTACAGCAACACCATTATTCGCTACTGTATTGTATAAACATAACATTTGTAGCGGGGTGAACTGTTGTTCGTAGCCCACACTAATCCAAGG
>CANHVE010000167.1 GCA_947464015.1 Saprospirales bacterium
AGAGCATTAGGCGCAGCTTTTCAAAAAGTAAATTTTTTAAGAGATTTAAAAAGCGATTTTGCCGAAAGAGGCAGAGTATATTTCCCAGGCGTTAATTTTAATGCATTTACTCCTGAGTTAAAAAAATTAATTGAAGCAGATATTCAAAAAGATTTTGATTTAGCGCTCATAGGAATCAAAGGCTTACCTACTACTTCCCGTAATGGAGTATATCTTGCTTATAAATTCTACTTAAAATTATTCGATAAAATTAAAAATACGGAAGCCGAAAAAATTCAAACGGAACGTATCAGGGTTTCAGATTATCAAAAAGCGAGTTTGATGATTTCCGCTTTATTCCACGTATAATATTCTTTAGTTACTTACCGCACAAATAACGTATTTTTATACGTAAATTCTGATTCTTGTCAAAAGTTACTTATATCGATGTGATTCTGCCATTAGCGCTTGCTCAGCAATATACATATGCTGTTCCTTTCGATATGGTAGATCAATTAATCATCGGTAAAAGAGTATTGGTGCAATTTGGAGCCAATAAATTTTATAGCGCTATTATTCTTCAAATACATCACCAAAAACCCATTGGTGTAGAGCCAAAACTGATTGATAGTATTATTGATCAAGAGCCTATCATCGATCAAAAAGCGCTATCCTTATGGAAATGGATAGCCTCTTATTACATGTGTACTTTAGGCGAAGTGATGGCTATTGCCTTGCCAAATGGATTGAAAATAAATAGCGAAACGACTATCGTTTTACATCCCGAATTTGAAGGCGATTTCAGTGTTTTAAAAGGGAAAGAAGTCTTATTAGCTCAAGCTTTAAGCAGTCAAAAAAAATTATTTTGGGCAGAAATACAAAAACTATTACAAAAAAAATCAGTCTTTAACGAAGTAAAATCTCTAGTACAACATGGGGTAGCATTGTATTATGAAGAATTGCAACAGAAATATAAACCCAAGATTGAAAGTTTTATTTCGCTTCATCCTTTCTATCAAGAAAAACAAAACCTAAAAATACTATTCGAAGAATTAAGTCGTGCTAAAAAACAAGTGGAAGCATTGATGCATTTTGCTGCAATTGCACGCACCAATAATAAAACAGCAAAAGCTAATTTAATTAAAGTAGGGGTAAGTTCAAGTACCATTCAAACCTTGATTGAGAAAGAAATATTTATAGAACATAAAGAAGAAGTAAGTAGATTATTAGCAAAAGAAATTGAACAGCTGATTGATCATCAATTAAATGAAGGGCAGCAAATTGCTTTAACGAAATGTTTGGAACATTTTAAGAACCATAAAACGGTATTGCTTGAAGGTATTACAGGTAGCGGAAAAACGCATGTGTATTTTGAATTGATAAAAAAATCTCTTGCTGAAAATAAACAAGTACTTTATCTCATCCCTGAGATTTCGTTGACAGTACAGTTAATACAACGTTTACAAAAAGTTTTTGGAAATGAAGTAGGCGTATATCACAGTAAATATAATAGTGCTGAACGGGTAGAGATTTGGAATAAAGTGATTAAACAAGAATATAAAATAATCATTGGTGCACGATCAGCAATTTTCCTTCCTTTTTCTCAATTAGGGTTAATTATTGTAGATGAAGAACATGATGCATCCTATAAACAAATGGACCCAGCACCTCGTTATCAAGCTCGTGATGCATCTATCGTATTAGCTTCTTTACATCAGGCATCTGTATTATTAGGTTCTGCTACACCAAGTATTGAATCTTTTTATAATACCAGTATTGATAAATACGAATTAGTAAAATTAGATGAACGTTATGCAAAAGTAGATCTGCCATTGGTGCATATTTTAGATATGAAACATATGACTGAAACGCGACAAGTTGTTTCTCATTATTCGTATGAACTCATCAATCAAATTAAAAAAACAATAGAGTTAAAAGAGCAAATCATACTCTTTCAAAATAGACGAGGCTTTTCTCAATATATTACTTGTAAAGTATGTGGCTGGATTCCAAAATGTCATCAATGTGATGTGAGTTTAACCTACCATAAATTTGCCGATTATCTAGCTTGTCATTATTGTGGGTATAAAACACAAACTAAAAAGAAATGTCAAGCTTGTGCTTCTGAAGAAATGATTATTAAAGGATTTGGAACAGAAAAAGTAGAAGATGAAATACAGGCTTTAATTCCTACGGCTCGTATCGATCGTTTGGATTTAGATTCAGTCAAAAGTAAAAATGGACATGCTGCTGTTATAGAAAAATTCGAAGATCAAGAAACAGATATCTTAATCGGAACTCAAATGGTTACTAAAGGATTAGACTTTTCTCATGTACATTTAGTAGGCGTTATTTTAGCAGATCAACTCTTGTTTTTTCCTGATTTTAGAGCCGTTGAACGAGCCTTTCAATTATTAGTACAAGTGAGTGGTAGAGCAGGTAGAAGCAAAAATAGAGGGCAAGTATATATACAAACTTTTCAACCCAATCATCCTGTTTTTCCTATGGTGCAAAAACAAGATTACTATGCTTTTTATGCGCATGAAATTTATAATAGAAAACAATTTTACTATCCTCCATTCTGCAGATTAATTTATATTCAAATTAAAAATAAAGAAGTTGATTTAGTAAATAAAGCAGCAGCAGATTTGGTCATCCTATTAAAAAAATCAGTCAATCATTTCGTAGTTTTAGGTCCCACTATTCCTCCTATTTCTCGTTTAAAAAATTATTATTTGAGAGATATCGTTATAAAAATTGAAAAAGGTAAAGTAGATTTACATGAAGTGAAAATGCTTATTAAACAGGCAATGCATGAAGTGCAAAGTAATAAAGAATATAAAAATACCTATATCACAGTGGATGTAGATCCGTAACGATTAAAATGAAAATGAGAAAGAAATTTTTAGTATATGTTATCAGTTGTTTGTTGCTTATTAGTTTGAGTTTTACCTGGAACTCAAGTGCTAAGTCGCCCGTAAATATTGCTATTGTCAAATATAGTGGAGGTGGCGATTGGTATAGCATTGTAGATGCTTTACAAAATTTAATTCAATTCTGTAATCAAGAAGCAAACATGAATATTAATACTGAATATGGAGCAGTAGAAGTAGGAAGTAGCGAATTATTTAATTATCCTTTCTTGTTTATGACAGGTCATGGGAATATTGTTTTAAATAATCAAGAAGCCGATAATTTACGTAACTATTTAAATGCTGGAGGCTTTCTATTTATTGATGATGATTATGGCATGGACAAATTTATACGTCCTATTTTTAAACAATTATTTCCAACTAATGAATTAATTGAATTACCATTCTCGCATCCCATTTTTCATCAAAAATATGATTTCCCTAATGGCATGCCTAAGATTCATGAGCATGATAATAAATCTCCTAAAACCTATGGATTATTTATAGATGGCAAGTTGGTTTGTGTATATGCTCAAGAGAGCAATATAAGCGATGGATGGGATAGTAAAGAAGTACATAAGGATTCTGAAGAAATGCGTCAAAAAGCACTTAAAATGGGCGCTAATATTATTCAATACGCATTTACTCAATAAAAATAATACTCGTATTTACTCTAGAAAGATTCGATAGCTTTTAAGATTGCAGCAGTATTTTTATAATCATTAAATACTGTTTTTACTCCTGCATTGCTTAATACATTCGTTTTTTTACAATCTATTCCAATTAAAGGAATTTGTAAGGCATCGGTAGATTTAACATCCCAAATACCATCACCAAAATAAATTATTTTATCGAATGTATGCTGAGTATTTTTTTCTTTAGCTAACTCAATTGCTTTTTCAATAATACCAGCTCTACTGATATGATGATCGCAGTTTGCAAGTGGTAAATCTTCATAATCAATTCCAGCAATATTTAATTTTAAATGAGCAGTAGCTTCCCAACAGCCTGTAGCTATTGCTATTTCGTATTGATTGTTTTTTTTCAAAAGCTCAATAAAATCATTGGCACCTGCCACTTCATTAAATGCATTTTGCTCAGCCTCCATAAAATGTAATAAATTATCTAACATTTTATTTTTTATTTTACGAATATCAACTGGCCCAATCGGTCTACCAATTTTCGATTCGAAAATATAAGATGCAATTCCAGTATCTGTATAATGTTCACACTGTTCCCAAATAGATTCGTTTACATGTACATCATATAAATCGGCGTATGATTTAATAAAAGATTGATGATCTACTTCGTTTGTATTGGTTAAAGTGCCATCTATATCAAAAATGATTAGTTTCTTATTCATAAGTTAATGAAGTATGGTTAGTTGATTTGTTGAATTTAAATAAGGGACTATAGAATACGTATCAATGTTTACACAAAATGCAATGTCTTTTTCAATGCCATATCCAGCTAAACGCTGATAATGGGAGGAATTTTTTACATAGTTTAATAAATCATCTTTAGCACTTTGATATAATTGCCATGCGGCAAATGAACTATCGTTATTAAAATTAAATTTGTCTTGTAATTGATCTATAACTGCTCCAGCAAAAAGGGTGTCTTCTAAACTAAATTGATCTTTCCATCCTGAACAAAATAGGATGGTATCTTTATTTGATTTAGCAAGAAATGCCGTCACTGCACTTAGGTTTAAAAAAGATCCAGTAATAATTAAATCGGCTCCTTTACTCATATTGATACATCTAGTGCCATTCGTAGTAGTAAGTACTAAACTCTTGTCTTTAATGATAGCCGGAGAATATTCTAAAGGGGAATTTCCATGCTCAAATCCATCTGCAATTTTCCCTTCTCGTTCGCATGCAATGATGTTTTCAGTAGTTTTTAATGCAAGACATTCTTCAATCGTTGTTACTGGAATAACCGACGCAGCACCATTTGATAATGCAGCACATATGGTCGATGTAGCTCTTAAAACATCTATTACAACAACATTTTTATGTTTAACTTGATGCAAGTTAAATAATAGTGGAGATATACAAACTTCTAATTTAGGTAATGACATAAAAGGTTTAAGATGCTTTATAAAAAGGGATTTTTACTACGCGTGCGGCAATATTTTTATCTCTAATTTTGATGAAGATATTCGACCCTTCTTTTGCCAAAGCTGTCGTTACATAACCCATTCCTATCGCTTTATTCAATGATGGTGACTGAGTGCCACTAGTAACTACACCAATCGTGTTTCCTTGTTCGTCACATATTTCATAATCGTGACGAGGAATACCTCTTTCAACCATTTCAAATCCTACTAATTTTTTAGCCACTCCTTTTTCTTTCAAATCTACCATAATCGATTTACCATTAAAATCGGGTTTAGCTAGTTTTGTAATCCATCCTAGGCCAGCTTCTAAAGGATTTGTAGTGTCATTAATATCATTGCCATATAAGCAAAATCCCATTTCTAAACGTAAGGTATCTCTAGCTCCTAAACCAATTGGTTTAATGCCTAATGCAGCACCAGCTTCAAATACAGCGTCCCATAATTTTTCAGCGCTTGCAGTTGGAGCATATATTTCAAATCCACCTGCACCTGTATATCCGGTTGCACTAATAATGGCATTCTCTATTCCTGCAAAAGTGCCAATTCTAAAATGATAATAGGCAATGTCACTTAAATTCACCTCCGTTAAAGATTGTAATGCCTCAATCGCTTTTGGTCCTTGAATAGCTAATAAACAATAATCGTCCGATACGTTTTTCATTTCAACACCTAAATCATTATTCGAACTAATCCAAT
>CANHVE010000168.1 GCA_947464015.1 Saprospirales bacterium
CAAAAATGAGTTATCCTTTAGAGAAATGGTTGATTTAAAAACCATCAATTATAGCAAAGAACATGCTGTAAATACTGTAAAATATACCGATACAGCAGAATTTAAAAATATATCAGACAAATATAATAGGCAGAAAAAAATGATATTGAGTGAAGGATCATTCTTTATGATTATATTATTTTTTGGATTTTTGTTTGTGCGTAGAAGCTTAGTAAAAGAATTAACCTTATCGAACAGACAGAAGAATTTTCTATTATCTATTACACATGAATTGAAATCGCCTTTAGCTTCGATTAAATTGGTGATACAGACGATAATGAAGCGAGACTTGAATGAAGAAGCGAAGAAGAAATTCTTACATAATTCATTATACGATGTGGAGCGTTTAGAGTCGTTGGTAGAAAATATTTTAATAGCGACTAAGTTCGAAAATGATACTTATGGATTTGTAAAAGAAGAGATTGACTTAAGTTATATTTTACAAATGGTGCAATTGAAGTTTGAAACATACAATAAGAAAGATATAAAGATTGAATTTGAAATAGCCCCTCAAATAAACATGATGGGAGATAAGATAGGTATCATGTCGGTATTTGTCAATTTGATTGAGAATGCGCTTAAATATTCGCCTGAGCAAACGACCATAAAAGTAAGTTTAGTAGCTCAAGAATCAATGTGTGTATTTACTGTTGCTGATGAAGGAGTAGGTATAAGTAATGAAGAGAAAAATAAAATATTTGATAAATTTTATAGAGTAGGCAATGAGGAAACGCGAAATGCCAAAGGAACTGGATTAGGATTATATATTGTGAACAATATTGTAAAATATCATGGAGGAACTATTAAAATTAAAGATAATATACCTCAAGGAACTATATTTATTATAAGCTTTAATTTACTTAACTAAGATGGAATTATCTAAATATGCAGCAATTGACATAGGCTCGAATGCCGTACGATTATTAATTTGTAATGTGATTGAAACGGATAAAGAAATTTATTTTCGTAAATCACAATTAACGAGAGTGCCTGTTAGATTGGGTATAGAATCATTTATTGAAGGGAAGATATCAAAGAATACAGCCAATAGGTTAATTGAGGCCATGAAAGGTTTTAAGCATTTAATGAATGCGAATGAGGTTGTACATTACAAAGGATGTGCAACATCAGCGATGCGTGATGCATCAAATGGGGAAGAGTTAGTAGCAAGAATTAGAAAAGAAGCAGGCATAGAAATAGATGTAATTAGTGGTAAATTAGAAGCAGAGATTATTTTCTCGACACATATTGAAGCATTAATAGAGGGTGTTGACGATTTTTTATATGTAGATGTTGGTGGAGGAAGTACAGAACTTACCGTTTTTCATAAAGGAAAATTAATCGTTTCAAAATCTTTTAATATAGGAACACTTCGTGTACTTAATAATATGGTGACTGAAAAAGATTGGGCTAAGATGTATAGTTGGTTACAAGAGCACGCTTCGATGTATAAAGATATTTCTATCATTGGAAGTGGAGGGAATATCAATAAAATGTTTAAGATGAGTATGAAGGAATTAGGAAAGCCTTTAGATTATAAATATTTAATGAAGCAATATAAAATGATTAGTTCTATGACATACGAAGAACGTATGATACAATTAGAATTGAATCCAGATAGGGCAGATGTAATTATACCTGCTTTACAAATTTATTTAAATATTATGAATTGTAATCAAATTAACACTGTATTTGTACCTAAAATAGGTCTATCTGATGGTATCGTTCGATATGCATACAAAGATTATAATCGATCGCATCATATTCAAAAACGAAGTGTTTTTAAAACTGAGAAAAATGAAGATTAATTTATCTTGATATTGGTTAAGAAGATACCTTTATTCGTATTTAATAAAAGGTAGTTCGCATCATTACATTTTATTTTATCTATTTTTTGAATGAATGAATTGGGAAGATTATTGATGATTGGTTTTTTAAAAAATATTTCATGGTTTATCAATTCATACGGCAATATAATAAGTGAAGCAGCATCATTATAACCTATATCAGAGCGAGTAGTATTGCTATTACCTGCAAAATACATCACTTTAAGTAGTGTATCTGTATATACATCATTGAGACTAGTCCATTGTAAGGATGATGGTAATGAAATTTTAGTTAAGTTATTAAGCACGATCTCTGATTCTAAATTATCTACAAAACGCAAATCGGAGTTTGTAGTATCGTAAATACCACTTATCGGCATAGTAGCGTATGCATTGTAGTTATATACTTTTTTTCTACTGTATGGAAAATAAGAAGTAAAGAAATTAAACGTATACATAGGAAAAATATCATTATTGATTTCGACACAAGAGACAGGATCACGTTGGTTATTATTATCAAAATCTTTTGTAACAAGTGTTAATTTACTTTCTGCTTTTAAGTTGAAACGAGTATTTATACCAAAATTTAGGAGTATATAATCATCTAAGCCATCTTGGTTTAAATCTATTATTTTACATTTATTCCATAATCCATTTTGAGTTATTTTTTGTATATCATATTTATTTTGATTTGTATTTACATTTATTCTATAAACAGGAGCGTAGTGATTTGCAAAAAGAAATGAAGCTATGCCATTATTTTCATTAAATTGAATAGCCAAATCCTTTGTTAAATTTTTATTCAAATCAAAGCCTATTGCTTTTATAGTGTCGGCAATAAATTTATTGTTTTCATAATAAATTACATACGAGTAATTTTCATTTGGGAATGTATTTAAAGTAGTTGAACCTATTAAATATAGTGTGTTTGATGAGGAACTACGTATGATTGATATTGGCGTATAGATAATAGGGAAATTTTTCACAGCACTTAATGTATATGAATTTGCATTATTGGATATTGTATAAGCCTCTATGAAATTTGTTGTAATAGAATCATTAGATGAGGAATAGAAGTTGGTATAAGATAAATAAAGTTCATTGATACCATCTTCATTTATATCAGCAATTAATATATCGCTAACTGTTTTTTTAGTAGGATTAGGAATAGTAAGATTGGATTGAAGAGTAAATGAGTGATCTTTATTTTGAAAGAAGAATTGGGTGGGATTGTTTTCAAATGCCCCATAAATAATATCATCTAAACCATCCATATTCATGTCGTATACATAAGAAGTAGGATTTGTTTTTGAATATTTTTGGAATAATAAAGATTGAAATTTAAAATCATCTTTAGAAGATTTAGCTGTATTTGCTAAAACTTCATTTAGTTTCCATGGAGCAGTATAAGAAACTATATTGGCTAATGAATACTTGCTTTTAGATAAATTAGTCAAGTTGATATGATGATATTGATGAATAGCTGGAAGAGTTAATTTATAAGCATAATTAGTATCATTATAAAAAATCAATACAGAATCTATGATGTCATTTTTACTACATCCAAAATGTAGGTAATTAGTGGAGTTTGACATGATTCCACAAATATTATTTACTTCTTGGTAGACTATTTTTTTATTGCTATATAAAAAAACTTTTGCTCCATTAGCAGTATGATTTTTAACCGTAATATCAAAACCTATAAAATCATTTACATTCGATTCGATACAATTATTTTTATATAATAATGGAAAAGTATCTATTTCATTTGTAATTACATCGATATCACCGTCATTGTCAAAATCGGCATAAGCAGCACCAGTAGAGATAGAAACATCCGCATCAGTCCAGGTAGTAGATTCATTGCTGAAGTGGCTATCCCCCTTATTTTTAAAAAAATAATTTTGTTCTTTCATAGCGGGTATATAGCTTAGTTTCTGCATATTGCTTAGAGAAGAAGTGGAGTTATCTTGGCTTCGAAGGATTGAATCTATTTCGAATAAAAACATATTTTGATTTAGAATATTTTTTTTAAGTCCATTTGTTATGAAAATGTCTTGAAGACCATCATTATCTAAATCGACAATAAGAGGCGACCAACTCCAGTCAGTAAATGCTATTTTATCTATCTGAGCTATATCAGAAAAAGTACCGTAAGGATTCTGAATTTGTAGAGTATTTCTAATTTCTTGATTATAATAATGGAGTTTTGTTTTATTATAAAGTTCGTAATCAAACGTATTAAAATCTGTTTTGTATTTAACTAACTTTTCGGGATTCATATCCAGCGTTAGAATGTCTGGTAATAAGTCGTTATTGATGTCTTTACAATCAACACCCATAGTAAAAAAAGAAGTATGAGCTAATTTAGACTTAATAGATTCGGTGAACGTTTTATTTCCATTATTTATGTATAAGTAATCAGGTTCTGCAAAATCATTACCTACGTAGATATCTATAAAACCATCTTGATTTATATCAGCTGTTTTTACAGAAATTCCGAATCCATTTTCATTTAAAATACCTGCAGATGCAGAGATGTTTTTAAAGGAAGAATTTTCGATATTTTCAAAAAGCAAATCACCTCCATAAGTGGGTTTAAATTTTTTATTAAAATCCCAGCTGATATCATCACCAATAATAGAAATATTTGGATAAATAGGCAGATACAAGTCCATATCACCATCATTATCCATATCAAAAAATGAAGCAGACAAGGATTGACTATTTACATTTAATCCGAATTTTTTTGAAGATTCATCAAAATTAGTACCTTGATTATTTATGTAGAGTAAATTACCACCTGTAGTAGAATCAGTATTTTGAGCTTTTAGGATATAAATATCTAACCAACCATCTCCATTCACATCACACATATATGCACCAGTACACCAAGCATTAGTATGAATGCCATAAGCATCAGTAACATCTTTAAATTGTAAATTTCCTTTGTTTAAGTACAGTTTGGAAGGTACTTCATTTCCAACAAAGAATATATCCATTAGGCCGTCATTATTGATATCGCCTGTAGCAATACCACCACCAGCATATAAATAGGGCATGCCATTTATAAATATATTTTTTTCTTCTGTTTCAATAATGGAGTTCTTAAAGAATATTCCTGATTGATTAGGAGCAATCACATTTAGCATTGCATTTTGTTTTTGAGAAAAGCTATCATAACAAAAACAAATTATTAATACTATAAAAGCTATTTTATTTTTTTGATTTTCCCACATACATATTTACCTATTATTAAACCTTCATTATAGCCATCATCAATAGAAGGTATATAATGTATACCTCCGTAAAACCTACTCATTCCGGCTTCTTTAGCTGCTTCATAAAAAGAGTGATAGGTGCGACTAGATTGACCATATTTTAATTGACTATAATCTGTAAAAGTATAATTCTTTCCAAGAAAATGGCTAAGTATAGAAGCAGCGCAAGAAGAGACTAAGCTATGTCCGCTTGGATATTCAGGAAAGTTAGGCGTTTCGATTAAACTATTCCATTCCTCATCCATATAAGAATTGATATATGTAATTGGACGAATTGAATTATATTGATATTTATCAGACCAACAAGAAATAAAAGCATCAGCCATGGCTAAAGACATAACGGTATAGATATATGCGCTTTGTGAAGTATTTATTTTTTCTTGTTGAAGAATATTTGCCGTTATAGAAATCCAATGCGATGCAGGAGTCATTCTAAAATTATATAATCTTGCGTGAGAGATAGTTTTCACTTGAATAGGATTGCAATCCCAATGATACGCAATTTTTATATGAGAAGAATCTTGATTTAATTGTTCTTGA
>CANHVE010000169.1 GCA_947464015.1 Saprospirales bacterium
CCTATGTAGCTGGGTTTATGGCAGACAATACCGGTATAATATTAGGAGGTACAGGACCTGCAACAAGCATAGCTCCTTTAAACGTAGGCATGCATGTATATAACTATTGGGTGGCCAAAATCGATTCACATGGTGTATGGCAATGGGGACAATCATTTGGGAACTTACCATGGGATCCAGCTCATTACAAATATGTAGAACGAGATAATGCGATCAGTATAGATGGTGAAGGTGGAGTATATATTACAGGAGGATTTGATAGTACTCGATATTTTGGTACCACCTCACTTACTTCTAATGGAGGTACCGATGTATTTCTAATGAAAATTGATACTGGAGGGGCATTTAAATGGGCTATTAGCGGCGGCAGTACAAAAGATGATTGGTGTAATGGGGTATCTGCTGATAGTATGGGACATGTATACATAACAGGTGAACATCGTGACTCGTTTAATTTTGGATCGGTAGCTATCAAAAATTATGATAAGCGAGATGTATTTGTTGCCAAATTTGATGCATCAAATGGGGATTGTATTTGGGGCAAAAGAGCTGGTAGTAAAGCAGGTAGTGAGCGAGGAAATGATGTGATTGCCAATAGACAATGTAAAGTTTATGTAACTGGTGATATAGGTGAAAAAGCCAATTTTGGTAGTCATATAGAAACAGATAGTACTGGAAGTATCAATAATTTCCTAGCGAGAATTTCTGTGGATGGCGATTGGATTTGGGCTATTACAGGTGGAAGTAGCGATAGTAGTGATAGAAGTAATTCAGTAACTATTGCTCCAAATAATGCCGTATATATTTCTGGAAATATTAAATTACCTGGCACTTATGGTTTAATTACTGTGCCAGTAGTAGGTAAAACTGATGGTTTTTTTGCTTGCGTAAGGGATGTAAGTCAATTAGACACTTGTGGGGAAGTTGCGCCTAATAGTATTTTCAATCATATGAATACTGCTATGGTCAAAGTATATCCAAATCCTGTCGAATCAATTCTTACGATTGAATCGATGGATAAAACACATAAATTATTATATGATATAGATGGTCATCTAATCTTCGAAACTGATGAATCATATATCAATATGGCTGATTTAGCTAGCGGGTTATATTTGCTTCGAATTCAAAATGAACAAAATGAATTTGTACTTAAGAAAATTTTCAAACCATAACGATTACAAACAAAAAAGGCTATTCAATTGAATAGCCTTTTGTTTTATTAAAATATGAATTTTAGTTTTCTATTTTAATACAACCATTTTTAATAGATACTTTCATATTATCTTTTACTGTAACCTCGCCACAGCTAGTAATAATAACTGCATCGCTGCAACCTGTTTGAATAGTAACTGTAGAAGTTGTGCTGTGATCAAATCTAACTTCTGTTGTACTTCCACAAGTTTTTACTTTAAATACAGCGTCATTAGAATCGCCGTTGTAATACTTTAAGAAGATAGCTGCTTGTGAAGTTAAAATACCGCAAGCGAAAATAATGGTGCATAGTGAGATGAACTTTTTCATTTTTCTTTGTTTTATGGTGAATAATAATCAAATCTACTAAAAAAATGCTTAACATATACTTTTTAACAAATTATCTTATTTTAAGCTAATATCCTTAATTATGAAGCCTTTTGACTTATCTCCACTCAAATGAACTTGACCATTTAAGGATACACTTTTAAATATCAAATTCATTTCTTTCAATTTTTCTAAATCTATTTTAAAATTCAATTCAATTCGATCATTTTTTATAATATTTACTTCTGGATTATAAACTTTTCCTGTACTAGGATCTTGCAATTGAAATACCGGTTTTAAAATAGCTAATTGCTCAGGTAATTTAAATTGCACTTCATCAGTACCAATCAAACTCTCGGTAGCTTTGGTAGTGGTTTGTTGTTTAATTAACTGTTGCAATGCCGTTAACGAATAACCTAATGCTTCAGGTTTTAAAGCTTCGATATATTCTTTGGTATATTCATTGGTTACTTTGGTATCCTTATCATCTATCCATGCAATAGCCTCATCACTAATTAATACCGCTCTACTTCGAACTATTCCTTCTTGTTTTTGGGTACCACTTTCAAATAAATTATTCCCTATACTTAATAAATATTTAGTACTATTCCATGTACCCGACCAAAAATCGGCTTGTTTATTATTGATTTCTCCAAAATCATTATAGGTATTTGGCAGTAATTCAGGAAGTGTTTTTTCCATTTTAACTGTTACATAATCTTCTTTATTCATCTCTGTATATTGAATACATAATATCAAACTCACATTATGTAAACGTACATCACTCCTATTATCCACTCCCACTTTAATATAATCTACATTGGCACTTAAGCTATGCTTGATATCTGCTTTTAAATCGAGGTATTGATTTTCGGGAAATAATTTTAAAAAATTCAAACCTAAATTCTTTTCACAAAATTTTATATCACTCAATATATAATCCCAATGACTTTGATTTCTTCTTCGAGAAAAATGATCTAATACTTTTTCTTTACCACTTTTTGTATCGCCTTTATCAAAATACATTTTTGCCATTTGTAAATCTGGACTGAAATAGCCCGAACCTAACATGGTTGATTTATACAATTCCGTGATATAACTTCCTTCTTTCGACTTACGTAAATAATTTCGCATCTTATAAGGGTTGAGCATATCGCTCAATTCATTTGCTTGTTTCGGATAATAAACCGCTGCTTCTTCAAAATTTAATTTTGCATTACTCATATCTCCTATCTGAGCAAAATAAACGCCTTTCAATAATAAGGCAGGTGCTGTTTCGCTTGGATGAGCCTGTATATATTGGTCTAATAAAGGAAGAATTTGTGTATTCTCTGCATTGCCTGTCTCTGGATTTATAAGCGGTATTGTGTTATTCTTCATGTTGTGTATCATGCTATATGCTTTGAGCAATTGCGCTTCTTTATCTTGTGGATATTGAGCAAACACTTTGGCTAAAGCGGTATTCATTGCCGGTATATTATTACTATGTGCGGCTAAATAAGCCATATCTCTATTGACACATACGGCATCCCATTTATTGACATAAGTATAATATACTTTTGAATAATCAATTAATTGATTGAATAAATCGGTTTCAATTTTTTGAATATCCTCTTGTAAAATTTTCTTATCCTTTTCTATTTGAGTCAATTTCGCATAGGACTGTTTAGTTGCAGTTACCGCTTTTACAGGTAAAGTCACTCCATGTGTGATAATATCTTCAGCTCCTACATTATTAATTACTACACCACTCATCTCTTTCGTAATATTCCAAAATGCTTGTTGTTCTTCTAAAGTAGTTTGCTTGGTATATAATTGTTGTAAGGTTTGCAATAATTTAGTTCGTGCATCAATCACTTCAGGTGCAACTTTGCTATAATCTTGATGTGCCATATATAACATAAAATCGTCAAAATTATCTTTCTCTTGCAAGGCAATATCTAAACCGTTTATAATACGTATGGTTTCTTCTAAATCATAATCCGATTTTGCTTTCCCTTTATTTAGTTGATTATATACCGCTTCTAATTCTTTGTCTGTTTTAGCTTGATGTTGTTTAGCCATATAGGCTTTATATCCAAATTGATAAATCAATAAAATCAATAGCATACCCATAGCTATCAATAAACTAATTCCTCTAAATGAACTAAAGAATTTTTTCATATACCTTACATATTTACGTGTATAAATTTAATGAGAAACTTTTAGATATACTATTTAACTTCGTTTTACCAAAATCAAATCGTTACTATAATATACATTTTCTAATACTTCAACTGTTAAAGTTGCTTCTTTAAAAACATTTTGAATGGCTTGGAATGTCTTTCTATCTATAGTGCTTCGCATCGTATTAAATAAAACTGCTCCTGTATCAGAAAGTAATTGAATGACTTGTTGAATGAACTTTTTTTCAGTAAAAACTTGAGGAATGGTATCAATAATAAATAAATCAATAATAATTAAATCATATTTTTTCTTGCAGTCAAATACAAATTGATTCGCATCTGCAGCAATTATTTGAATGTTTGAATATTTATGAATTTGATATTCATTTTTGGCAATATCAATCATGGTATTATCTAACTCTACTAAATCAATGGCTGCATCGCACTCCAATTCTTCTCGAATGGTTTGTACTATAGAGCCTGCACCCATTCCTAAGACTAAAACATTTTTCAACTCTTGACGAGGCAATGCTAATTGATGTAAGCCTTTACTTAGAATTTTTTGTAAACTACCATAGGAATAATTACTGGTAGCTGTATCCACCACTTTTCTTCCATTGCTTAAATTAATTTCAATAACACCACTCCAGCTAGAATGATATTTTTTTAAAGTGATAGGTAGTAGATGACTCAGTATTTTTTTCAAAAGATAAAATTGAATCAACGAATGTATAAAAAATAAAAGACTTCTTAAGACTAAAGCTTAATGTCCGCCACCACCTTCTATTTTACCCCCTTTTACTTTAATGGTTTTAGTAAAAATTACGATAGGAATAATAATCGCTATCACTAAAGCTAAGTACTGAAATATATTGATATAGGTTAATATAGATGCTTGTTTAAATACTTGATTGGAAATAAGCATATAGGCTTGAGATTTCGCAATATTTACATCGGGAGTCACTCTGCTAAAATTAGCTGTAAATGCTCTAAGTCTATCCATAAACAAAATATTATCTGTAGACGTATTAACAAGGAAATCGCTATAATGCTGTGCCGTAAATTTTTCTAAAACTACCCCAACAATAGCTACACCTATGGAACCTCCCAATTGTCGAATCATATTCGATAAACCACTGGCTTGTTGTAAATCTTTTCCTTGCAATCCACCTAATGTTAAGTTGGTCAATGGCACAAATAAAAATCCAAACCCTAAACCACGCACCATCAATGGCCAAAAGAAATTTGATTGACTGGTAGTGGGCGACATTAAAAAGGAACACCAAATAACGAATATCATCGTCACAAAAAATCCAAAAGCAATTAAATATTTGGGTGCAATTCCTTTTTGCAATAACCTACCTACCAATGGCATCATAAAGCCGGTGAATAAAGCACCTGGAATAAATAATAGACCTGTATCTGTGGCTGTAAATCCTAAAAATCGTTGCACAAAAATAGGGATGATAAACACCGTAGTAAATAAAACCATTCCTAATATAAAATTCAGAAATACACCTGTAGCAACATTCCCTCTACCGAATACCCGTAAATCTACTACTGGATTTTTAGCGGTAAGTTCACGCCAAATAAATCCTACAATTCCAATTATAGCTGTAATAAAACCAGCAACGATCCACTGACTTTCGAACCAATCGTTTCGTTCGCCCTGTTCTAAAAAATATTGTAAGGAACCAATTCCTAAAATGAGCAGGATAATCCCTAACCAATCCACTCCTTTTTGTTTGGTTTGATAAGGATTGTTTTTAATAAAAATCATCGTCAAGAAAACGGCAATAATTCCTATTGGTACATTTACATAAAACAACATCGGCCATTCAAAATTATCGATGATATAACCTCCAACAAATGGACCTAGCGTTGGA
>CANHVE010000170.1 GCA_947464015.1 Saprospirales bacterium
ATTCAATTCTTTCAACTTGGTATCTGAACTCATGATGAATGATTCAAGTGTTTCGATACGTGTTTTTAAAGTAGCAAAAAGATTATTGATTTGATTTAATTCGGTACGAGTCGATTCGATTTCAGCTTTCTTAAACGAAGATTTCAACTTAACGATTTGATCTTGCAATTTATCTAATTGAATACTTAAATCTTTACTGATTTGCGTGTGTTTCGCAATCTCTTTTTCTAATTTTTCTAAATTTTTTGCTCTACCAATTTTCTTTCCTTCAAATAGACCAACAGATCCACCACTTACATTGTAATTGCCTTTTACATACTTCCCGCTTTTTGCTAATAATACTACGTCTTGTAAAGCATTTGATTTGATATCTAAGGAACCTTGATCATCTACTAAATAGACATTCTGTAATAAATAAGCACCTAAAGAACTGTACTTTTCATCTAACTCTACAATAGAATTAGCTGGAATAGCGCCTTCAATAGCTGTAGGACTTAGTTTTTTATAGTTTTTAAAGGCATCTAAAATAAAGAAATTAGCTCTGCCTTTAGCGCTATCGTTCAATAAATTAATCGCCATAAATGCATCCTCGAAAGTATCTACCACATAATAGTTCAAATAAGGCTCTAAGTAATTTTCAATACAAATTCTATATTCTTCACTACAATAGATAATATCTGAAAGGAGAGGAGCTTCTTTTGTCCACTTCGCATTTTTCTTTAAGAATTTTACCGCTTCCGGGAATCCTTCTAAATTTTCTACTAAACTTTTGGTTAGATTGTATTCATTTTGTTTAGAGTCGATAATTCTATTTTCTTTGATCAGCTCTTGTTGAATTTTAGATAATTCACTTTCTGTCTGCGTGATCTTTTCTTGCGTGTTTTTATCTTCTTCTAGTAAAACCTCAATCTTATCGTCCAACAAGCCTTTTTGAGCATCTATCTCAACAAATTTCGACTGTAAGTCTTTTAACTCGTCATTTTTAAATAGACTTTCTTGTTTGTACTGATCTAATTGTTTTTGTAAGCTTTCTTTGTTGGCGATATTAACCGCTGTTTTCTTTTCTAATTCTACAATTTGCGATTCATGCGTACTATATTCTTTTTGTTGACTATCTAATGAAGACTTTAATATATCTTGTTCGCTCTTCGCTTTTTCGTATAACTCTTTTAATTCTTCAGTGGCTTGCTGTATAAGTAATAGCGCTTCTTCTTCCGTTTTGTTTTTCTCTTCTAAATCGGCCGTTTCTACTTTCAATGCTTCAATCTTATCATTCATTTGAATCACCGATTTTGAAGTATTTTCATTTCGTTGCGTTTCAAATTGTAATTGTTGTTGCAATAGATTTCTATCATTTTCTTTTGTAGAAACGCCACTTAAAAGCACATTCAAGCTTTTTTGAATTTCACTTAAAGCTTTTTCAAATTCTAAATTGACTAATTTTTCTTTCTCTAAATCCGCTTCTGCTTTGGCTACATTTTTTTCGATTTCAATCTTCGCATCTTCTTCTTTTAATAGATTTTCTTTCAGGTTGGAATATTTTTCTTTATGTGAACGAAGATTTAGTTTCGCTAACTCAATACTCAATTCTTTGTATTGTTGTTTAAGAGTATAATATTTTTGGGTACGTTTCGCTTGCGATTCAAGGGTTTTTAAGTTGCCTTCAATCTCAAATAATAAATCTTTTACCCGATCTAAATCCGCTTCAGCGCTCTTCAATTTCATGAGCGTTTCTTTCTTTCTGCTTTTGTATTTAGAAATGCCACTAGCTTGTTCAAATAATCTCCTACGACTATTTTCTCTGTCATTTAAAATTTCATCTACTCTACCTAATTCGATGATGGCATATGAATCGGCACTTATACCAGTATCCATAAACAAATTACTGATATCTTTCAAACGGCAAGTTACATCATTGAGTCGATATTCACTTTCCCCATCTCTAAAGAGTTTACGAGTAATTGTAACTGTTTTATATTCGGTAGGTAATACATTATTGGTGTTTTCGAAAGTAAGACTTACTTCTGCTAAACCTGATGCTTTACGGTTTTTAGTCCCGTTAAAGATGAGGTTTTCCATTTTTTCAAGACGTAATAAAGAGGGTTTTTGTTCGCCTAATACCCATCTGATCGCATCTACCACATTGGATTTGCCACAACCATTAGGGCCAACAATTCCAGTGATACGTTCATTGAAATTGATTACGGTATGTTCGGCAAAACTTTTAAATCCTTTGACTTCTAATTGAGTTAATTTCATAATATTTGGTTCTAATTCGCTAGCACAAAAATAGAATCTTAATCCTTTTTACACGTTTAAAACAATCCACAAATAGAGTGTATTCTTTTAGCGTCAGTAGAGGGATTAATTAGTATTTATCTAATTGATAAACAAGATATTATATTTTGTAAAAAAAGGCTGAAAAATGCCTTTTTTAGATTATCAAGATATTTTTCCCAAAGTTATTAACAGCACTTTGAGTTTTTTATATTTTAATTTGTACTTTTAATAATAATATTTAAATAAGCATAGTTAAAATATAAATTATTCAATTTTCATTTCGACTTTTTGTAATAAAAAAACAATAAGTAATGATTACGAATTGGGTTTATTTATTTTTAATTTTATGTATGAGAATTGAGAAATGCTCCTTATTTTTACGGCACAAAACAAAATTCAAGCTATGAAATACCCAGAACACGAACCCATAAAAGAAGAAAAGCCAATTTCTGAGATGATTTACCGATTAATCTCATCGGCATTAGTCTTAGGCGCATTTTTCGCTGCTACAATTGCTGCTATATTCCGTTTGCCGCCATTAGGTTATATTCGAGCTAAATTACACCTATATGGAGATGATGGCTGGGCATTATGGCTGATTAGTTTTGTATTTTTTTTAATTCTAGCGGGGCTTGTATTAAGATTGATCAAGCCATTCGCAGATGTGCCTAAACATCCTTACGGCGATTTAAATATCAAGACATTTTTTAAAGGAGATGCAGACCAGGATGAATACAAAATCAATGATAACAACTAAAAAGAACCTATATTTATACTTCAAAAACAAACAAACAATGAAAACAATTTATTTAAGCCTATTCCTATTTTTCGCTTGTAGTACCGTAACTAGCATTGCTAGTCCAGCAGCGATGATACAAAGTACAGAAATACAATGTAAATTATTAAATGATACTAAAGTTACTTTTGTCTATTACGTAAATGGCACTAAATACGAAATGTTGCCAAGTGCCGCTAAAGGCCTTAGTTATCCAGTTAATACCATAGTGAAAATTATCGATCCTAAAACTAAAAAGGAAAAAGAATTTTTAAAATTAACGACAGCAATAAATGGTAAAACATTTATGGTTTCGGCACTAAAAAAATAATTTCTCTCGCTTATACCACAAAAAAACTTCATATTCTCATATGAAGTTTTTTTATGTAGGTACTATTCGATTCTATTATAGATTACCAAGAATCAACATTTTCATTTTGAATATCTGAGTTACCATTATGAAGATTCGCTTCTATTTTTTCTAGTGAAATAGCTTCTTTAGGTTTATTCATCTCGCGTAAAATAGGATCTCTTTCTTCAGGATTATTCGATTGATTTCGATTATAATCATTGCGAGGTCTATCTTCTCTATTAGGACGATCTTCTCTGCTTGGACGGTCTTCGCGAGGATTATTTTCGAAATAAGTATCTCTGGTGAAATTTTCAAAATCAAAATCAGGCATCAATTCTTTTTTAATATGCGTAATCGTTTCCTCTAAGCCTTCAATGAATCTTTTGAAATCTTCTTTGTATAAAAACACTTTATGGCTGTCATATCCAGAGCCGTTAGGTCTTTTTTTACTTTCGGTAATTGTTAAATAATAATCATTGCCTTTGGTGGCTCTTACATCAAAAAAATAGGTTCTTCGTTTGCCGGCGCGTAGCTTTTTAGAATAATAACCATTATTTCTTTCATGATCTCTTGCATTTTCGTTCTCCACTGTGTTAAAGATTTAATTGTTAATAATAATGTATTTGTAAATATATAAAAAATTAAATAGGCTACAATAGCCTGCTGTTATTAATTTCGTTTAACTTGTATTTTTTCTTCAATTTTCTGTAATAGCCAATCTTTATTAGATATTGATTTTAAGTTGTTTATGTCAACTTTTAAGGCTTGTAATTCTTTCTTACTATAGCGTTGTACATTCGATATTTTTTTATAAAATTTAATGAAATTCGTATTCGCTACTCGATGTGATTCAGATACTAGTTTCTTTCTTTTTAAATAGGTTTTAAAACTACTTAATAAGGCATTTGCTGCTTCTCGTTCGTCTAATTCATAATAGGTTTTAAGCAATATAATTCTATAATCATTCGAGTAATATACATTGGTGAATACCACCTCTCTCAATAACTTCAAAACTTTATCATACTGTTTTAAATAGAAATAATAACTAGTCAAATTAAATGTATAGGCATTTTCTTGCACTTGTGGATGTAAATTACTTTTGTATTTTTCGATAAAATCCTTTGTCCAAGAGGTTTTTCCAATACGTAAAGCGGTCACCACTATGTTTCTGTAATTTACTTCAGAGATTTCATTCTCTTGTAAAAAGATTTTCTTTGCTAGCGCAAATTGATAGATTTCAAAAAGCTCATTCGCAAACTCAGAGCGACCAGCATTCATCTTACGAATGCAATAATTTTGCAAATAGGAGAAAATATTCTTTAATTCTTCTGCATCAAAATGCTTCGATTCTTTTTGTAAATAAGCCTTTACATCAAAGAAAGGAGTAGTATCATCTTTATTTTCAAGCATGTTTAAGATCATCGAATACAAGGTCACTATAGGGATTGCCTTATATTTTTCATCGCTTAATAAATTAACTATCTCATCTTTCAAAGTGATTTCAAAATCGATATTAATTACATTTTTATTATTGATTATCGAACATAAATAGGAGAGCTTATTTATCAAATAAAAGTTATCGAGATTATTCAAAATGGAATATAATTGTTGAGGTGCATACTTTTTAAAAGTGGCTAAATCTCTCGACATATCCTGCATTAACAAGGCATCTTGATAAAAGCGATTGATATAATTTTGATCTTTTGAAAATTGTATAGCTTTATTTGGCGGCGCTTCGCTGGAATGCTCTTTTTTTAATTCATGAATAAAATGCTGGTAGGATTTAACGCATTTTTTTTTACTATAATAATCAAATAAGATTTTTTGTTTTTGAATATCTTCATTATGCAATAATGATTCGTGATATACAAATTGCTCCACTAATGCATATAAACGAGCCATGAAATAACGCATTTTCGAATCATCGAATTTCTTTAGTTGGAAAATGGCTGAATAGGCTTTATGTTTGTCGAGCAAAGTTTCATTATTCAAATGCGCTCGAATATATTGATGCATACGAATGACGATGTCACTTTCATTAAAATAAGAGGAAACAACAAATTTATCTAAACGACGTAACCAGGAATTAGTCATCGATTGATAAACTTCAATTAATTTGGTTTGTTGCATAAATATTTAATTCAAACAAAT
>CANHVE010000171.1 GCA_947464015.1 Saprospirales bacterium
GAAGAGAAATTAGAAGATGGAAGCGAACGTATTGTTTTAGCTTTCCCTCCAGCATTAGCTCCTAATAAAGTAGCTATTCTTCCATTGATGAAAAAAGATGGATTATCTGAAAAGGCAATGGAAATTTTCAATGTATTGAAACTTGAACATTATTGTCAGTATGATGAAAAAGATAGTATTGGTAAACGATACAGAAGACAAGATGCGATTGGTACTCCTTATTGCATTACCGTTGATCATCAAACACTAGAGGATAATACCGTAACTATTCGAGATAGAGATACTATGCAACAAGAACGTGTGGCTATTGCCGATGTGAATGCCATCATCAGCAAAAAATGTAGCTGGATGAGTTTGATACAGTAATATATGATTATACAAGAGTAAAAATACTATAAGAGTTAAAATGTATTTTAAAAATCTTTTTAATATTTACGAGTATTAGTTAATGCTAATACATTCAAATGATTTTAAGTCAAAGGATTTCATTTCTTTTCTAAAGCGATTATTTAATCTTGGATAAATAGTAGTATTTACTCCTCTACTATTCAAATACCAACTCTTACATCCACTATTCCATACGGTTCCAATTAAATCTGATTGTAACTTTTTATTATAGGCTTCCTCTACTTGTAATTTTAAATTTAAATAAGATTTCGATGGCAATTTTTTACTCTGTTTAATATAATCTAGAATATAATACATCTGCGATTCCATCATATGCAAGACTGAATTATGTCCCAAACCGGTATTTGGACCTAGTATAAAAAATAAATTAGGAACATCATGTGTGATACATCCTTTATAAGCACTTACTCCCTCCTCTTTCCATCTATCAATTAAATTCCTACCATCAACTCCTAATATTTTTGTATGCACCTGTAATTCTGCCGCTTCAAAACCTGTAGCCATTATAATCACGTCTACTTCTAATTCTTCTTTATTTTCCAAAATAATACTATGTTCCTTTATTTCTGATATGGTAGTTGAATGAAGTGATACCTGTTGTTTATTAAAGGTTGGATAATACGTTTTTGATAGCAATACTCTTTTACATCCAAAAGTATAAGTAGGTGTTAGCTTTTTTCGCAGAGTTTCATCCGTTACTTTTCGCTTCAAATAACTTAGTGCAAAATTACTCGCAATACGATTCACAAACTTATTTCCAATAAATGCCAATCCAAAAAATTCATTCGTCCAATAAATATACTCCCTTCGCATTTTTTCTAAAAATGGAAATAAAGAATACATCTTTTTGGTTGTTGCTCCTATCTCAGGATTTGCTCTTGGTAATATCCATGCTGCGGTTCGTTGTATTACATGTAATTTATTTACTTGGTCTGCTATATTCGGAATGACTTGTATTGCACTTGCACCAGTTCCTATGATAGCCACTTTTTTATTTTTTAAATCACAACTATGATCCCAATTTGAGGTATGAAAATATTTTCCTTTAAATAAATCTAATCCTTTAAAATTTGGTATCACGGCTCTATTCAAAGGACCTTGTGCCATCAATACAAACTTCGCTTTATATACTTTGTTATTCTGATCTTTTAAATGCCATATCGCTTCATTCGAATCGAATTGCATTTCTAAAATTTCTGTATCATAAACTATATGATTTTCTATATCATTTTTAGTTACTACATCTTTTAAATACGTTAATATTTCTGCTTGTGAGGAATACATCTTAGTCCAATTAGGATTAGGTGCCTCTTTAATAGAATATAAATAGGATGAAACATCACATGCACATCCAGGATAGGTATTATCTCTCCAAGTGCCACCAACTGAACTTGCTCTTTCAAAAATGGTATAATCTGAATACGATTTTTTGGCTAGTTGCATAGCTGCTATAATCCCAGCAAAACCTGCTCCAATGATTGCAAATTCTATATCATATTCTTTCATTGATAATATTCTTCTATGTTAGACAATGAATTTTTGAAAAAAACTTTTGTAATGAACTGAAAAATACGTTGATGATATACAGGGAAAATACGTACGATTAAATCTATTAGTTTTGCATCTGACCCAATCAATAATCTTTTTTGTTTGTTTTCTATTGCTTGCATTATAAGACTGGCTGCTTTTTCTGGAGTAGTGCGTGCCTGCTTATTAAATGAAGTGACCACTCGTTCTTTCGTTAAATCATTTACTTTTTCACCAAGCACTTTTGAATTAGCACATATAGCTGTTTGAATGCCTCCTGGATGCACACAACATAAATGAATATTTGTATTATCTAATTCTGCGCGTAAAGACTCGCTATAGCCTCTCACTGCAAATTTAGTAGTACAATAAGGAGCACTCGTTTTTACACCAAACAATCCAAACACACTTGATACGTTTACTATACTCCCTTGATTTTGTGCAATCATGTATGGCAACAACTTCTCTGTTAAATACACCATACTCCAAAAATTAGTACGCATAATCCAATCAAAGCCTTCCATAGGGGTATCCTTCATTAAACCACTAATTAAATTGGCACCTGCATTATTGATTAGAATTAATTGTTGATTTTCTAGCTTCTGCACTATCATTGCAGCTACTTTATATACTTCTTCTTTTATAGATAAATCTATAGTTTCACTATAAAAACGAACTTGATTATTAGTAGAAAATAAATCTCCTAATTGTTGTAAGCCTATTGCATCTTTATCAATAGCAAAAATACTAACCCCTTTCTTTTCTTTCAATGCTAAACATAATGATCTACCAATACCTGATGCAGCACCTGTTATTACAAAGAATTTATTTTCACCTTGCATCTTATTTTAAATTTGCAGCTTTCATACGCTCCACAAATGCTTTCATTTTTGTTTGCGAACCTAATGCAAAAATGTAAAACTTACCATTATCTCTAGCTATTTTACGTTTCTCTGGTTCCACTGCAGTAATCAATGCATTTACTTCATCATAACTAGTTAAGAAAGTTACATTATTCGATTTGTATGTAATAAATATCCAATCACCTAAACTACTTTTGAAATAAATATTAAAATAACCACTACTTCTGTTGGCACCCATTTCAATATAACCATCTAACTTTTTCTCAATACTTTTTTCACCATAAGATACTACACTAATAGGCCCCACACTCTTATAGGTCATATCGCTTGGATCAAATACAAATTTTAAATCAGATAATAATAAGTTATAGTTTAAACTTTTTGGTTTAACAGAGTTACCTGATTTATTTAATTCTTCAAAATATTTAACTTCATCTTTTTTATCATCAATCATCTCCGTCATCTGTTTTGTAAACTTATCAGAACTAACATCTAAATCTCCGTTTTCAAAATCAGTAGCTAATAAAGTTGCAATTTTTTCATTCATATCTTTCGAAAATTCTAAATTCAATCCTAATGTCATATCGAATTTATATTTATTATCTTCATTGATATTTGTAGTAATAATTCCTGCAGCTAAATTTTCAATCGCTCCAAAGTCAATTCCCAATCCTAATTTCCCTTCACATGTTACTGCTCCAGTATTATCATTATATTTCATTATGTTGCCTTCTACAGCTTCTCCCATGATACGTGCACTATCACCAAATGTATATTCGCCTGTTGCATCATTCTGTACTATTATACCTTTTGCTTCAAAAACATTATCATCACTTTTAGATGATTTACTTCCCATTAGTAAAGTATACATACCATTTGAATCTCTCGTATTTAAAGCTATACCTGTCAATATAGAATTCCCTTCTGGTGATTTTGGTGAATCATAATGTATATTTAATTTATTCGGATCAATTTGCTGATTAATATTAAACCAATCGCTTTTTGCTTTTGGATTTTTGTATAGAATCTTAGCATATCCATTCATAGTTACATCTTTATCCTTAGTATAGAATTCTAATCCTCCTTTATATAAAATTCCAGGGAAAATAGAAAATTTTTGCGATTCCTCAATATTCCCTTTAGCAAATACTCTATACTCAGTCACCTTACCTTTTCCTTCTCCAATTTCTATTGGATTTACTTTAATTTCTGAAATATTTACCTTCTCTTCTGTAGTGTTTTTCATTTTATAAGTATAGGTACCTGTACCTGTCATAGATTTTAATCCTGTAATATCTACAGTAACTTTATCTATTTTTTGATATCCTTTAATAGTGTCCCCAATAATTTTGGCGTTGGTTAATGTTCTCATCTTTGCTTCTGGATCAATAATAACTTTATTACTATCCGGTATGACTCTAGAATCAGCCACAATAATTTCTGGCACTTGTTCTAAATATAAAATAGACGTTTGTAAATTATAGATACCTCTTTTGGCTAAGAATTTTAATCCATCTTGCTCTGGTTTAGTTGAGATAAAATATGCTCCTGGACTATCTTTTTGTGATTTGAAATCCAATATCTTCTTGTCCATATCCCAATCAAACTCATTAATGTATGTTTTATATTGGTTATAAGAAAAATCTGTTGGAATATCTTTTACATTTGAAACAAACTTACCTATTCGAGATTTAAAATCTATTTTAGCATGAACATTGGGTGTCACAAATGTAACTCGATCTCCAAACTGTGATTTAATCTGTAAGTTTGCTGTATCTGCTTCTAAATCATCTGCCTGAAATTTAATTCTAGTGGATGATAAAGTTGCTTCATCCCACTCTAATTTACCATTACCATATAATCCTTTGGCTCCAAGCAACAAGGAACCATCAAATGTAGTTTTATCATCATACATTTTAAAAGCACTATCACCTCGTGCTATACTCATCTCATCTTGATATGGTCTCCATTGAATTCTATTATGAGAACTATTGGTAACTGGTGTACTAACTCCTGTAGTGTTCTTAGCAATGCTAAACTGGTCAGCAATTGTATTCATACTATCTGGATAAAAAATAATATCACTACATGCTAACGTAGATGATAAATATCCTACTTGTCCTGTTCCTCTCAAACCATCTAAATCTAATTTCAAAACTCCTTTATAAGTACCTTTTTTCTTATAGGCGCTGAAACCTGCCATTGGTGCTTTTGAATTGAAGCCTAATGAAAAATCTGGCATTTTTCTTATTTCTTCTTTAAATGGCTCAAATATATCGGAGCTATATAATGTACCAGTAAAAGCCATTGCGTCCTCATTAAATATTCGTAAGCTATCCATTTTAAACGGATCATTCATAAAATAAAATGATGTACGAGGATATACTCCATTTAAAATAATTTTTTGATCATAATACACATACGAATTTTTCAAACTACTGAACATTGGAAATTGTTTCAATGGACTTCTTCCCGATTTATTTGCTGGATGGTCAATATCTAATAATCCTTCTAATTTTTCAATTTTCGAATTCATTGGCACTAATATTAATTCATTCGTTTCATCATAAGCACCATCTCCTCGAGGAATATTTAAAATCATACTATCTGTTTTAGGCATCTCTACTTTGAAACTTTCATAATTAAATCTATGTCCATTTCCATGTAAATCTAATCGAGCGGCTAAGACCATTCCACTAAACTCCATATCTC
>CANHVE010000172.1 GCA_947464015.1 Saprospirales bacterium
CTAAAGCATCTGCATTGGTGAAAGCAAAACCTAAACAATTGTGCGCTGGTGCTTGTAATCCAAAATAAGCAGCAGCCCCAAAATGGGAGGAGTTCATCACATTCACGGCACCAATACCCGTTTCTTTTGCTAAGGCTATTGCATGTTGCATACCCACCGAACCTGCATGATGACCAATCGCATGATTGGCGTCTACTATACCAACAGAAGCAGCAGTTTGATTAAATGTAATTGCTGGATTTTTAGTGATACGTCCCGATTCAATTGAACGAACATAATGAGGAAATAAATTGATACCATGCGAATCTACACCACGTAAAGAGGTTTGTACCATCGAATCTACAGCATGATTCGTAGAATCGGCATTCAATCCTTTAGCTGTAAATACTTTTTTCATCTGAGCACTTAAGCTCTTGCTATCTAGTATGACCATAATGCTATTTTGTTATATCTATCCATTTATTTTGTTGTGCTAAACTCTGAGTAGTAAAATCGCTCACTAAAGTAGAGATAGAAGCACTTCTAAAAGAAGGTCGGTGTTGTATTAAATAATCAAAGCTTACATCATTATTTTTTAGATCAATCACATCTAAAACAAATCGTTCTATACTTTTAAATCCATAACCATTCAAAATCATGTGCCCATCATCACCTGATAAATACTCAGAAAAATAAGGATTGATCAATTGTACTCCTGTGGTATCATTAATCAATTCAATACCTCTATCTTTTTGATCGCATTCTAAGCGACCTAATGTACCGATAAATTTTATCTTCTGATCCGACATAGCCGAACCGCTATTGGCATCAATCCAATTGGCATTGATAATGGAAATAAATTTCTTATCTACATTTTTAGTGTCCTGCCATTCAATAAACGCATGAATAGAATCGTACGTATCGATTCCTTTTTCTATTAATGTTTTTTTAGTACCATAAGCACTCACTCGTATAGGCATATAATCAGTCAAGAAATGTATCAAGTCGATATAATGAATCCCTAAGTATTGCATGATATTGGTTTCATTACTCCAAGCTCTAAATACTTCTGTTGGAATTTTTATTTTCTGACTATAATCTACTTGGATATAATTGATTTCTCCGATTTTATTTTCAGCAATTACACGTTTTGCATATAAATTTGATTCGTCCCAACGCTTATGAAACTCTACTGCACCATACACTTTAGAGCTTTCAGAAAGCGCAATTAATTCTTTCGCTTCTGCATAAGTAGGCGTTAATGGTTTTACCACTAAAGTTGGAATTTGATGAGTGATACACATTTTTACATAATCAAAATGTAAGGCATCGGGTACACTTACAATAGCTGCATCAAAAGTATGGGTAGCAAATATTTTTTCTAAGTCACTTAAGCCATTTGCAATGCATAAAAAATTTACGGCTACTGAAGTGCCTAATTTTTGATTGATTTGTGCTGTGGCTTTAATCACATGCGATTCGCTTGTCGAACTTTTTGAAACGATTAAAATCGATTCTATTTTTTTATGCTTCGCTAATTGTATCAAAGAAGCTAAAATAGTTCCACTGCCAGTACCTTCACGTCCTGTAACATACATCCCCGAACCGATAACTACTATCTTCATTCCCATTAATTTAATTCAAAGATAATTCATAATTGAATGATATTCATAAACCTTTATGAATCCTTGAATGATTATTTATTTGTTTTCTAATTTATGATTTAAATAAAATTGTGCAAAGGCTAAATCTAAAGGCGTATCAATATCTATCACATCATTCGGATCCATGATATATGGATATATTTTTTTACCTGTCATCGAATGTTGCTCTGTGATAGTACTATTACGCGTCACATCAATCACACAATTATAAAAATACATATCAGGTAAATCTTGTCTTCTCAATAAGTATGGTTGCTCATGTTCGTGTTTCATAATCGGATCTAAAAAGCCTTCACTATCTAATGAAAATACTCGATAAGGATGTTGACTTGGTGCTGATACAGAGCGCACGGAATCAGCTGTTGGGTGATCGATTAAGAGTTGAATAGCTGCATCAATCCAAGCTGGATTTCGATAAGGTGCCGTAGGACGTAAATGCACGATAATATCTGGAATATAATTTTCTTTTTCTTTTAAATAGGCGAGTAAATGTTCAAATACAGGTATATCTAATACATGATCTTCAGCTAATTCGGCTGGACGAACAAAGGGTACTTCAGCACCATATTTCAAACCTTCTTGAATGATCGCTTCGCTATCGCTCGATAAAAAAGTTCGTTGTATTAATTTAGAAGCTAGTGAATGGGTGATACTATGTCCCACTAGGGATTTACCCGCAATCTCAGTTAGGTTTTTATTTTTGATTCCTTTAGAACCCCCTCTAGCAGGGATTAACGAAATAATCTTCATGACTTCTATTATTTTTTTAATAAATTTTCATAGTTCACTCGAGGAAACATATTCAATAATCCGCCTCTTGTTGCATTTAAAATTTGCACTTGATTTTCTTTTGCAGCCACATTTAATAAATTCAATTGCTTCCAAATAGCCCATTGATTAAACCATTCAATACCGGTATCCATCAAATGAATTTCAGCGTTTTTTTCTGCTTGATTACTGGTGATAGGAGAGTTGCCATAAAATCGAACTTCATCTCGATTCTCTTGAATAATGCACGACTGATTTAAATCCATGCCCACTAAATAAATTTCTTTAAAGCCCATATATATCGCTATACTCAAGCATTGTGTAAGTACAGTAGGTACACGCATAATAATTTTTGTAATGTCTGCATGTGCTTTCGATAAACAGTTTGGATTGTATTGTGGGTCTATATAATAACTTCGTTTATTCAATGTGGGTCTTCTATCAATCATTTCTTTGGTATTGAGTCCCCAAAAAAATGTGCAATGTGCAGGCAATCGTTCTTCCATCGTATCAAACCAAATTTCCCAATCTTTATCGTATTCTTTGGGATGAAATTTAGGGACATTCACATGATAGGTGGGATTGATAATAGCGATATCTTGATGCGCATGAAAGTGATTTTGAGTCATCACAATTTCACCATCCAATAATTTCATGTCTTGCAACTTAATAGAATTGCCACTTCCTAATATAAATAATCGCTGACCACGATGAATATTCTTGAATATTTTATTTTGTTGCAATATCGCATTAGGCATCATGTCTAGCAACGAAACATAGGTATTCACTAAATGGCCTCTTAAGTAATAAGTTAAATTCATACATTTTTATTTAATCGAACCTGAAAATTTGCTTTTGAAAACCTTTACTGAATTGCATAAATCACTTACATGAATCCATAGTAAAAATCAATCAAAAGCCTATTTTTAGTATATATAACAAAGATATATGATTTTTAAAACATCATCAGATGAAGTTCTTTACATCTACATGGTGTATATTCTATTTATGTTGAATAGATTTTAGTGCAAAATAATACGTATATTTATTTTTAAATACAGTTTAAATGAAAAAAATAGTACTCTTAACTTTAACATTATTCTCTTTTATATTGGCTCATAGCCAGACTTTCAATATTTATTTCGGCACTTTAAATAGAGATTACATCGTACATACACCCGCAGGCTATAATAGTTCGAATCAATATCCATTGGTATTTAATTTACATGGTTATACTTCTGATGCTACACAAGAACAATTCTATACTCAAATGAATGCTACTTCAGATGCTAATGATTTTATTGTAGTTTATCCGAATGGTATCGCAAACGCCTGGAATAGCGGCTTTGTAGGCACATACGGAACAGGCATTGATGATGTAGGTTTTATTTCTGCTATCATCGATTCGATGAATAAAAATTTCAGCATTAACTTAAACAGAGTGTACGCATGCGGCATGAGTAATGGCGGTTATCAAAGTTATAGATTAGCTTGCGAATTAAGCAATCGAATAGCAGCCATCGCATCAGTTACGGGTTCTATGACGGATAGTACCTATTTTTATTGCAATCCAACTCGTCCAGTTCCAACTATGCAAGTACATGGCACTACGGATGGAACTGTGAATTATAACGGATTTCCAGGAAGCAAACCAATTGAAGATGTGATTCAATTTTGGAGCGATCATAATTTATGTACGGCTGCTGTTGAAACAACGGCTGTTCCGAATATCAATACCACTGATAATACCACCGCTGATTTTATTCAAATCAAAGGTTGCACTTTAGGAATTGAAAATTGGTTTTATAAAGTATATAATGGCGGACATACTTGGCCAGGCTCTGTAGTGGATATCATTGGAAGCAATACCAATAGAGACTTTAATGCTTCTCAACGTATTTGGGATTTCTTCAATCGTTATACTTTAGCTGGACCAACTTCTATACAAAATACAAGTAGTTCTACTGATATGTTAGTGTATCCAAATCCTACAAGTAATCAATTACAAATAACTACAAACGATAATAATCAAGCAGTGGATATTGTGATAATGGATCTGTTAGGCAAATCGAAATTACAAGAATATATTCAAGTAGCTAATGGTCAAGCACACGTTTTAGATGTATCTTCCTTAGATGCGGGTAATTATATTTTGCATTACAAATTAGCCGATGGTTCTTTGATCACCAAGAAATTTGCTGTAATTAAATAATAAAAAGCGCTTAGTCTTTTTTACTCATTTTCTCCATCAACCAATAGAATAGGCGAGGAGCGTAGTGATGTATTGGTACCATCAATAATTCTACTCTACCAATATAGCTGCTTCTTTTTTTAGATGCTACAGCATTGATAATTTTAGCTGCACATTCACTGGCTTCCATACCTTTTTCTTGAGCGGGACTATTTACATTGTATTTCGTTCCTTCGTGCGTAATAGCATTTAAAGCTACATTGGTTTTGATGAAACCTGGAGAAATGATAGTGATATCAATATGTTGATTTTTTACTTCTTCGCGTAAGCTTTCAAAAAAGGCGTTGGTAGCATGTTTAGCGGCACTATAAGTACTGTGTAAAGCCAAACCAAAATCACCTAGAATACTAGATACTGCAACGATATGACCCGATTGGTTTTTTATCATTTGAGGAAGTACGGCTTTGGTTAAGATGACACTACTCATGAAATTCACTTCCATAAACATTCTATCAAGCGAAACATCAGTTTGAATGGCTTTGCTTCGTTGACTAACGCCCGCATTATTGATGAGTATATCTATTCTTGAAAAACGTGCAATGATTTGATCTACTAATGCAGGTGCATTTTCAACCTTAGCTAAATCTAGAGGCAATATCATAATATTAGCGTTATTGCTACACTGAGCAGCTACGCGCTGTAATTCATCCTCTCTACGAGCCGATAACACTAGTTTAGCGCCGAGTGCCGATAATTGTTTGCTTAATTGTTCGCCTATACCTGATGATGCACCAGTTATCCAAATGACTTTGTCTTTAAATTCGCTATTATTCATACTGCAAGATTAGTAACTTAATCTTATATTTTTTCTATTCTAAAAAAATATTTTTTCTTTTAAATAAAAG
>CANHVE010000173.1 GCA_947464015.1 Saprospirales bacterium
CAAATAAAGCTTCAGCTTTTTTATCATCTTCAGCAGTTGTTTCTGTAACCGGTTTTCTATAGTGATTCATAATTGGTTTCATCTCTGCTACCATGCCTTCTTGAATAGCTTTAAAGTATGCTAATGTTGCATTTTTAAAATCAGATTTACCACCTAAATCATCCATTTTATTGATCACATCCATAGATTTTTTTAACTGAATATCTAGATTGTTGTAGGCAAGATCCATTTTGTTTCCATCATAGGTATAAATAGCTTTGTCTAAACTATTTAATTCAGCCATAACTGCTTTTTGTTCTTTAATGATGTCATTGTTATATTTAAGAGCATCTTCTTTAGTGGGTTTACAAGCTGCTAAAAATAAAATCATTAAAGCGGTACTAAGTAAAATTGTTTTTTTCATTTTTTTTTGTTTTTTGGTTAAAGTGACGTGTAAAGATAATATGCAATGATTTATATTCATTAATTAATGCCATATTTTTTGGCAAATTTTTGAAATAAATCGATTTGTTTATTGCCTAAATTTATACTTCTTCCCTCAATGTATGCGAGTTCGATTTTATTGCTACCCATATCTAATATATCGCCTGAAGAAACTAGCAAAGTAGCTTTTTTACCTATACTTAGAGTTCCTAATTGATTATCTATTTTAAGAATTTTAGCAGGATTGCTCGTTATGGCTGCCAATGCTTCTTCTTTACTTAATCCATAGGCACTAGCTGTACCAGCTTCAAAACACAGATTTCGAGTTTGCCAACTTCCTTCAATTGAAATAGCATAGAGAACTCCAGCTTTTTGAAGAATAGCAGGTGTTTTATAATTTTGTTGTATATCATCATCTGTTCTACTTGGAAGTGCATGACATTTATCTAGAATTACAGAGATATGTTTTTGTGCTAATTCATCAGCGATTAAATAAGAATCATAGGCTCCTACTATAACTGGTTTGATACCATACGTTTCACATAAGCTGATGGCTGCTTGCATTTCTTTTACACCATCTGCTCGTATATATAAATTTTTCTTAGCTCCCCATATATCTTTCATCGCTTCATATTTTAAGTTGATAGGAGTAGGATTGGTTTTATTCATATATGCTTTAGAAGCGTCTAAAAAAGTAATAATTTCGTTGATTTGATTATCGTACTCTTTGTTTTTTTCATAAGAACCAGGTTCAGCCCACCAGCCAGAATAACTGTATATATTAGGGAAATTCATCCAGATACCATCATCAGTAATCATGGCATCTTCCCAATTCCATGCATCAAGTTGAGCAATAGATGAGGTGCCACTAATTCTTCCACCTTGAGGAACGATTTGTGCGGTGAGAATTCCATTTGTACGAATAGTTGGCGTAACCCGCGAATCGGTATTATAAGCGATGGCACTTCGAACATTAGGATTCATTTGACCCACTTCACGAGCATCATTGGTGGCACGTACTGCATCAATTTCTTGAAGTCCGATAGTAGTAGCAGTAGCAATGGCGCCCGGATAAACCTCTTTTCCTTTAGCATCAATAATAGTAGCTTGATTCGTATTCGTAAATTTATCGCTAGTTGTAATTTGTGTGATAATCCCTTTATCGAAAACTATAACACTATTTTCAATAATAGATCCATCTCCCACATGAAGTTTGGCACCCACTATAGCTATTGGTTTATCTTGTGTTTTTGCTGGCGAAGGAACATCTTGTCCAATAGCAAAAAAACTAGACAACAGTAGTAGGAATATTCCAAATATTAGCGAATGGCCTCTCATAGTATATTAATTAGTATTCAACAAAATTAAAATGTTTTATTCTAAAATAGTTTTTTGGTTAAATAATATTAAAAAAAAATGAGGCAAGGGACAAATATATATATCTACTTATCGTAATATTACGTTATAGAACAAGCATTTGCCTGGTCTAATACTATGACTACAATAGTATACAGTTGTTTAAAACGTTTTATTTTGAATAACAAGAATCCAAAATAAATTGTATATTTTTGTAGGAGAACCCAGGAGAAGCTTTTACTAAAACACTAATAATTAACGGAATGACTCAAAAATTAATATTCATTTTAATTGCTATTTGTAGCATATACAGGCCTCTTCAAGCAAGCAATGAGAATGTAAAAGATAGCACGGCGTATAGCCAACTAACCATTAGTAGTCCTTTTCCTAGAGTTGATCCTATTTTGGTTAAATTAGATAGTTTGACTCATTTTACGTTTAGTAAAGAGAATCAATATTTTGAAGGAGTTACTACCAATATTCCAACCTATGACCCTGCCTATTCTGATGCAATTATTAAGAAAAAATTAGAACAAATACCCGCTGTATTTCCTATGACGTATAATAGTGATGTAAAAACCTATATCAACTATTTTACACAGGTGAAAAGAGGCTATACATCGCGTATGTTAGGATTATGTGAGATTTATTTTCCGATGTTTGAAGAGTATTTGGATAAGAAACAATTACCAACGGAATTGAAATATTTACCTATTATTGAATCAGCGTTTAATCCAGTAGCACAAAGCAGAGTAGGAGCTACAGGTATGTGGCAAATCATGTATAAAACTGCTCGTATGTTGGGTTTAAATATGAATTCGTACATAGATGACCGTATGGATCCTCGTTTAAGCACAGAAGCTGGAATTAATTATTTAGAGCAATTATTTAATATATATGGCGATTGGCAATTAGCTTTAGCAGCGTATAATGCTGGTCCAGGTAATGTCAATAAAGCGATAGCTAATGCAGGAGGTGTAAAGAATTTTTGGGCTATTAAACGATTTTTGCCACAAGAGACACAAAATTATGTGCCTTCGTTTATTGGAGTAGTTTACGCTATGACTTATGCAAACGAATATAAAATACCTGCTACTCGCCCCATATTTAATCCTACTATGATGGATACGGTTATTATTTATGATAAAGTATCGCTACAACATATTACTAATACAATAGGCATTAGTAAAGAAGAATTAACTTTTTTAAATCCATCCTTAAAAATGGGTATTATTCCTCCATCTGAAAATGGATTCGCCTTACGACTTCCACTTGGGTACATTTCAAGATTTGAGTCAAATCGCTCTATCATTCTTAATGATCCAAGTATGATTTCAGTAGATCCGATTGTAGTTGAAACAACAGCACCTGTTTGGGAATCAGTCACCAAAACCATTACTCATGTAGTTCGTTCAGGAGAAAGTTTATCCAGTATTGCTCAAAAATATGCGATTAGTTTAAGCGATTTAAAAAAATGGAATCATTTAAAAAGCAGTACTATAAGTAAAGGGCAGAAGTTAAGTATCAGAATGACCACTAGAGAGAAAGTAGCTGTTTCGCCTAGTGTAAGTTCTACAACATCTACAACGTCAACAAATGTTACTAAACCTGCTATTACTAATACTCCTACCACAACAACATCAAATACTAAAACGATTGAGGTATGGGAAACGGTTCCATCTACTAAATATCATTATGTAAAAAGTGGGGAAAATTTATCTCAGATAGCTGATAAATATAATGTAACAGTCAATCAAATTAAATCATGGAATAAATTGAGTAGTACCAAAATTATGAAAGGTCAAAAACTTGCGATTAAAACTACAACTAAACGCAAAGTATTAAAAACAGTACCTGTAACTACTACTGAGACCAGCACTGTAACTACTACCACTACTACTGTTCAAACAAGTGAAACAAATTTACCACAAACAGGAATTAAGTATGCACTACATACTGTTTTACCTGGTGAAACTATCACTACGATAGCCAAACAATATGATGGTACTTCAGTAGAAGGAATTCAGAAGTTAAATGAAATTAATGGGCTTGAAGTAAAAGTTGGAACTACTCTAAAAATTCCATTACAATAATCCATTTGAAACTTTACATATAGTTTTCCTGATAAATTTCTTTTTGCTCTTCGAAATTATAATCGCGCTCATCTATTTTCTTGTGAAAAGGATTGAGTATATGATTAATCCAAATACTTAGATTGTATTTCTTATAAAAACTATAATCGTGATAAAAGCTATCTATGGGAGTATGAATCATTGTTGAATCATTTCTTTTGTATAGCGAAGTATTTGCATCGGCATATACTGCATGAAATAAATTGCCACGATGTAATTCTTGATGTAAAGGAGTAAAATCGGGTTGGTTGACTAATAATACATATTGAAAACGGTCGATACTATCTGCTAATTGCCAAATGGTTTGTGTAGACGAAATCATGGTGTTAGGTGCCTGATATAAATACAAACAGTTTTCAAAAAATTTAGCCGGAAATACATCTAAATCTCTTAAATCAATATAAGATTTATATGAAGGTCGAAGATGATATAATGGATAATTAGAACATAAAAAATCGCTAAAGACCTTCGAGTTATTTGTTTGTTTAGCTAAAAAATTAGTAGCTCCAATGGGATTGTATTTAGGTGAAACACCTAAACCGAATTCATTATGTTTATCAAAAGTTGAGTAAAAAACACCAGTAATGATTGATAGATAGGCTATACTTAATGTTATTGCGACACTCATTTTTGATTCATGAAATAAGTTATTTTTTAATTTACTCAAAGCATAGGCATAAACAGGTAAGGATATTAATTGAAATAATGGAATATTTCTATTTGATTTTAAGCTTAAATAAAAGAATGCTACTAACAGTAGTATATAATAAATGGGCAATTTCTCCTGTATGGTTTTTAAATTCCATTTAGATTGTTTTGCTAATTGTAAGCAGAGAATACTGCTAATAATAAATGTTATAATATTTAAAGTAGAGAATAGATCCCAATATTCGGAGGAAGTATAATCTAGTAATTCGCTGGTAAATTTATTTTTATCCAGTTGAGTGAATATATTGATGGTATAGGAAAATATTTTAGTGCCGATAGGATTCAGAGCAATCCCACCAATACTGAGAAGTGCAATACTAAGAATAAAAATTTTAGATGATGATTGTCCCCAGAGAAGTTCACTAATTGTATAAATGATTATCATAACAAGGCCTACACCATATGCTTCATGTGTATTACACCATATTATTTGCAATGGAATCAGCCCAATTAAATAGTATTTATTTTTAGATGCATGTATGAAAATGAATAAAAATAAAGAGGCGAAAAAATACGAGAATACTTCTGGTCTTCCATTAATCCGATGAGAGATGGTGATGATACAAATGAGACAAGAAAAAATAAATGAAAAAGAATACTTATTAATGTCAGATTTGAATAGTAAAGTATAATTTTTATAGCAGAAGAATATCAAAGGAATATAAAGTAAACCCAAAAAGAAATAAATCATTTCTGGACTGGTATAACTTGCAATTAAGTACATAATTACTTCTGCGAGCCATTTAATATTTACCCAAGGTTCTCCTGCAAAAGTAAATGATAGCATATCCGTTTTGGGTACTTGATGATTTTTTAAGATCCATTCACCAGTAGTAATTTGCCACCAAATATCAGGTTC
>CANHVE010000174.1 GCA_947464015.1 Saprospirales bacterium
ATTTCCATTGATGGGACCACCCAGGAAGTATATGAAAATTATAGAAGAGGAGGGACACTTGAAAAAGTGATTGAAGGAACAAAACAACTGGTACATTATAAAAAAGAATTAAAATCAAATACCCCGCATATTATCATTCAATTTCTAGTGGTGAAACCCAATGAACATCAAATTGATTCAGTATATGAATTAGCTAAAAACTTAGGAGTAGATGAAGTAAAATTAAAAACAGCTCAAGTGTATGATTATGCTCAGGGAAATGAGCTAATACCTAGTATTGCCAAGTATTCACGATACAAAAAGAACGAATCAGGTGAATACAGTATTAAAAACAAATTGCTTAATCATTGTTGGAAACTTTGGCATAGTTCAGTAATTACTTGGGATGGATTAGTGGTGCCTTGTTGTTTCGATAAAGATGCTACACATACCTTAGGAGATTTAAAAATCACTCCATTTCAGGAAATATGGCACAATCAGCAATACATGAATTTCAGAAGTAGCATTTTAAAAGCTCGAAGTGAGATAGATATTTGCACGAATTGTACAGAAGGAACAGAAGTATGGGTAGATAATGCTGCCATTTAATAACAAATTGGAATTATATTCAGTAAATGTGTGTTGTTATAAGTAGAATATACTTATATTTGAAAGCATACACCCTATCTATTTAAAATATTAGACCATTCTCACCTCTATATTTAGATATAATGGCGTAGTATCTTTTTTATTATATTAAAATACACCCAATATGAATTTATATATTAAATATATGGTTAGTTTGCGTTGTAAATTACTAGTAAAACAAGAATTAAGAAAACTAGGATTACATTATGTAATAGTAGAACTTGGCAAAATAGAAATACTAGAAGATATCACTTCTGAACAAAAAATTGCATTAAGTAAAGCCTTAAAAAAATCTGGACTAGAATTAATGGATGATCCAAGAGCCATACTAATTGAAAGGATTAAAAATGTAATAATAGAAATGGTACATTATAATGATGAATTACCGAATGTAAATTATTCAGATTATATCAGTGCTAGATTAAACTATGATTATACGTATTTATCTAATATATTTTCAGAGGTGAATGGATGTACTATTGAACATTTTATAATTGCACATAAAATAGAGCGAGTGAAAGAATTGCTCTTATATGATGAATTAAATCTGACACAAATATCCTACAAACTCAATTATAGCAGTGTTGCACACTTATCAAATCAATTTAAAAAAGTAACCGGATTAACTCCTACTTTTTTCAAAAAAATAAAAAATAAACGTCTTAGCAATTTAGAAAATCTGTGAAAGATGTAATATAAATATAAAGTTATATAACTATAGATTGAATAGAATGTCTCAACTTGTATGTTCAATATATAAATTATAAAACTTTATGGAAAATAACGAAATAGAAAAAGAAAAAGCCTTTATCACCGTTGAAATTATTGAATACATACCTAACTCAATAGTAGTAAAAACTATTCTAAAAAAATCTACAGGTAATATCAGCGTCATGTCAGTAGATTCTGGCGAAGGGTTAAATGAGAAAACAACTCCCTTCGATACATTTGTTCAAATTATTGATGGAAGAGCCGAAATTGTTATAGATGACCAATCACATATTCTAGAAACGGGTCAATCTATTGTGATACCCGCACATGTAAAAAATTATATCAAACCAAACGGTCGTTTTAAAATGATATTATCTGTTATTAAGAGTGGATATGAATAATCTGTGAATCTTACAATATATAAGTATTAATATATAACGTATTAGATGAACTAAGATTCATCTTTGTTTTATTAATTAATGCATACAAAAAAACATATAACATGAGTAATGGAAAAGTATTATTAGGCGTATTAGCTGGAGTTGCAGTTGGTGCTACAATGGGAATTTTATTTGCACCTGAAAAAGGTTCGGTAACTAGAAAAAAAATATCTGATAAAGGCGAAGATTATGCAGAAGAGCTAGGAGATAAATTCAATGAATTTATGGGCATTATTTCTAAACAATTTGAAGCTGTAAAAACGGAAGCAATGAAAATTTCAGAAAATGGAAAAGTAAAATCTGAAGATATGATTGCTGAAGTAAGTGCTGCTCTAAAATAAGGAATGGAAAACAAGATCATTCCTATAGAAGAAGTACTTATCAAAGTAGAAAACTATAGTAAAACTAGTTACCATTTAGCTAAATTAAAATCGTTGAAAGCTACTACATCAGTAGCTTCAACTTTAATTTTAAATTTATGTATTGCTATTCCAGTAATGATGGGATTAGGAATATTAGCTATAGCTATTGGATTATGGTTAGGTGAGCTATTAGGTAAATATTATTATGGATTTTTTATAATGGCAATAGTCTTTTTATTAATTGCATTTATGGTGGCTTTTTTTCTATCTAAAAAAATAAAAACATCTATCAGTAATTTCTTAATTAAATACTTATTGCATGATAGAGACCATTGAAGATATAGATAAGGCTATTTTAGAACTTGAAGAGCAAAAAGTAATAGAAGAGCTTGCCTTAAAAAAACAATTGGAAATTACCTTTGAAAAAATTCATCCGATTAATTTTTTAAAAAACACCATAGAAGAATTACAAAAATCGAATGAGATAAAAGAGCAATTAGCTCAATTAACTATAGCCTATACAAGTAATGTGCTCTCTAAAAAAATTAAAGAAGCTACGATTCAAAATCCATTGTATAAAATAGCAGCATTCACAATATTAAATAAATGCACTCAATTAGCAAGTGATAACCCTCAATGGATAGTTGCAAGTGGTGTAATACTAATGCGTAATTTAGTTCCTTCTAAAACAAAAAACCATGACTAAAAAAGTATTGCCTTTCATTTTAGGAATATTTTGTATACTTTATTTTACTGAATGCAAATCTACTAATAAGCAAAAAAATAATACCCAAGTTAAAATAAAAGTAGACAGCACACAAAAAGAAAACAACATGAATCAACCTGATAGTAACAATACAAGTGATACAAGCACAGCCACAGATACTAGTAATGAAATAAATTTAAGTATCCATGTCAGCTTATTGAAAGCAATCCCATCCACGTTAAACATCAGCATTTATGGTATTCACAATGATTTTCCTAGCACAAACGATCAGTTAAAAACATTTACATTTAAAGTAAATAGTTCTACTTATACTGCCGTTTTAAAAGGAATCAAATATGGGACTTATGCCATAGCTATGTATCAAGACGAAAACAATAGTGGCCAAATTAATAAAAACATGTTAGGTATTCCTACAGAACGATATGGATTTTCACAAAACTATATTCCGAAAGTAAAAGCGCCAAATTTTGATAATTGCAAATTCGAATTTAACGAAAAATCTACTAGCATCAACATTGCAATGATTCCATAATGAATCTAAATGTGTGAATGATGTAATACTATTCACTAATTGTATAATGTATTAGAAGGCTTTAGTTGCAACTTTACATCATGGTAATTCAACCATAAATTAAATCAAATACATTATGAACACTACCGAATTAAAAGGCAATTGGAAAGAGCAAAAAGGAAAATTAAAACAACAATTTGCACAACTTACCGATGATGATTTACTTTTCACAGAAGGTAAAAAAGAAGAAATGATGGGAAGACTTCAAAAAAAACTTGGTAAAACGAAAGAAGAACTTTTTACTATTATTTCAAAACTATAATCTAATCATTACCAAATCAAATCTACTTCTAAGATTTGGTTTGGTATATCTAAAAAAAAATGAAAATATTAATCTTATTAATGCTTGTGGTATTGAGTTTTAGCTCATGCAAGAAAACAAGCGAAGCACTTACTTTATTAGGAAAATGGGAAGTAGATAGTTATTCTGAAAATGGAATTGATAAAACAACCATCTACAAAGCTTCTTACACAAATTATTTATTGATGTTCGATGCTTCTAATAATTATATCGAAACCTATACACTAGCTGGTGCAAATATTACTAATGCTGGATCATGGAAAATGACGAATGGTGGAGATGATTTCGAATTAACGAATCAAGTGGATGGCACTAAACGTTTCTTCCATGTTATTGAAATAAATCCTGCTTCTGCTAGCATTTCTGAAGACAGTGGTACTAAAGAATATCATTTACTTAAAAAATAAAAAAAAATGGCAAATTTATTATACGTAGTAGCAGTAATTCTAGTTATATTATGGGCAATTGGACTATTTAGTTTTCATGTTGGAGGCATTATCCATATCCTTTTAGTATTTGCAATTATTGCTATTCTTCTAAGACTTATAAAAGGTCAAAAAATTACATCTTAAACATTAAATCAAAAAAAATATTATGAAAAAAATTACAATAATTATGATTGGCCTAATGGCTAAATCTTATATATTAACTGCATGTTCAAGTTGTGAAGTATGCACAAAAGCTTCATCGAATGAAGTACGTATATGTGAAAAAGATTATAACAGTAACACAGAGTATGGTTTTACTATAGATACATATAAAGCTATGGGTTATAAATGCAAAGCAAGTTTATAATGAAATACATATCCTATTTTATCCTCCTATTTCTTGTTTTAAGTATAAATATAGAACAGCTTAATGCGCAATCTTGGACAAGAAATAGAAAGGATGTTTACTCTGTAGGTGTAGGTATTACACAATCGCTTTTCCTTCCTATTCGTAATTATCCGATTAATCATTCTGGTGCCATAGGATTAGCTATTAATATGTCAGGAGAATATAAAGTTCATAGATTTATTGGAGTGGGATGGCAAACGGGTGTAAACATCTATGTAAATGGACGTTATTATAATACAGTTAATGAACGTTATTATAATTCTACAGTTGTTGGAATCCCTATTGGTGCCAAAGTAAATTTTCATATACTTGAAGCTGCTCAAAGCAGACATAAAGATCGATTAGATTTTTATGCAGGGATGAATATTGGCGGTGGCCCAGCGTTTCATAGAGATCCTTATGGTGGAGTATTTCCCTTCTTTTACGTTGGTCCACAAGTTGGAATTCGATATTGGGGAAAAAGTGTAGCCTTTTTTGCTGAGCTTGGTTGGGGAGCTACTATTGCTAATATTGGTTTTTCATTCTAGTAGCAAATGTGTGAATCTTGTAAGAGTAAGCTAGAATTATATAAAGTATATAAAGAATATAATTTCACCTTTACAACAACAGCTTTCAGTATTTAACTTGTAAAAAAACAATCATGAGAGGAATAAAAAAAATAGCCAAACCTATTCTTTCAAAAGAAGCTGCCTTACAATTAAAATTATGGGAAGAATTAAAAGGGAAATTAAAAAATAAGTTTAGTACTCTCAATGAAAGCGATTTACATTTCGAAGCTAGTAAAAATGAAGGGGCGATTCATAAAGTTCAAATGAAACTTGTTTCATCCAAAGAAGAATTAACTGCATTATAGCAACTCTAAAGAAATATCTATATAAAAAATTATTAATTATTA
>CANHVE010000175.1 GCA_947464015.1 Saprospirales bacterium
GAATGGAAATTAAATGGCGCAAATATGCATCGTGCTCGTATGATAGGCTGTGGAGCTACCTATGGCATTAATATCGCTGTAATCGATCCTGTGACTGGTTTACCATGGTATTCAACCGTTACAACAGGTACTAATTATAATCCTATCTATGGAAGTTATCATTGTAGTTATCAAACAGACAATCAATTTGCTTTTACCTTCCGTACTACCGGTACTCATCCAACATTAGGAATTCCATGGTCGCAAGTGATTAGTAATTTTATTGACTCTATTCCAAATGGTTATTATATCTTGATTTATAGTCAAAATAATCCGGATTATATCAATTGGGATGCTGGATTGAAAAGCAAAATATTAGGCTTAGGTGCTACACAATTACTCGATTTATTAAATGGTACAGCCAATGGTCCTTATGCATTCTTTTGTAAAAAAGCCGACTTAAGTTATCCAATGCAAGAACAATATAAAAATAGTTGGAGTCAAGAAGTATACTTAGCTTTTTCAATAACTGGTACTTGGAATCAAGGCTCTTTCACTTCGCCTAAAATAGGCCCATCTGCGGAGTGGGGCAGTGTGCATTGGCGACATCAATCATTAGATATACCTAATACCGATAATCAAAGCATGGATATTATTGGAGTAGATGCAGGTGGATACGAGACGTATTTAAAAACTTTAACCACTACCTTAGATACGAATATTACATTTATTGATGCAAATCTTTATCCTTACATTAAGCTTAGATATAATACGGATGATTATACCAATAGAACTCCCACACAACCTATTTATTGGAGAGTATTATATAAGGAAGTTCCTGAAGTAGCTTTAAATCCTTCTATTTTTTACAAACTGACGAAAGATACCATGCAACAAGGCAACATATTAAATTTACAATGTGCTGTTGAAAGTATTGTAGATATTGATATGGATAGTTTACTCGTGAAGTATGATGTGCGTGATGCAACACATTCAACTAGTGTCTATCTAAATCGAGGAGATTCTATTCATGGTTTAGATACGGTGAATATTGCTTTCGATTTAAATGTACTTGGAGCAAATTATATTGGTCAAAATTATTTAGTAGTTGAATTGAATCCCAACAATGATCAAATAGAACAATATCATTTCAACAATTTTGGTTTATTGAAATTTTATGTACAAGGCGATGATGTAAATCCATTGTTAGATGTCACATTTGATGGACGACATATTTTGAATGGCGATATAGTAAGTGCCAAACCGAATATATTAATTTCTTTAAAAGACGATAGTAAATTCTTAGCCTTAGATGATACTTCTAATATTTCAATCTCCTTGAAATATCCGGATGGTAGTATTCGACATATCAGTTACGATAATGATATACTAAGCTTCTACCCTGCTGATGCTGGCAGATTGAATATTGAGAATAAAGCACGAGTAGTATTTAAACCCGTTTTAGCAACAGATGGAACTTATGAATTAATTGTTACAGATAAAGATAAAAGTGGGAATGTTTCACATCGTAATAATTATAGAATACAATTTGAAGTGATTAATAAATCTACGATTAGTAATGTATTGAATTATCCAAATCCATTTACTACGAGTACACGATTTGTATTTACGTTAACGGGTTCTGATATACCAACCTATTTTAAAGTACAAATTTTTAATGCTACAGGTAAAGTAGTGAAAGAGATTACACAAGATGAGTTAGGTCCGATAGTGATAGGTAGGAACTTAACTCAATATGCTTGGAATGGTACAGATGAATTTGGTGATGCATTAGGAAATGGAGTTTATTTCTATAGAATTGTTAGTACTATCAATGATGAAAAAATTGAGCATCGAGAAGAATCTTATGATAATTTCTTCAAGAAAGGATTCGGTAAAATGTTATTAATAAGATAAATAAAAAAGCGCTTCGATGAAGCGCTTTTTTTATATGTTTTTGCCCTTGTTGGAGTTTTCTCCAACAAGATATTTTAACTGAATTTCATTGCAGATTATTTGTTTATAAAAACAACAAAGGTGTACATAGTTGAAACGCTTATTTTATAATTATGAGTTACACATTGGAATATCCTCCAACACTTCCAATTTCCCATTTTCATGAGAAGCAATATACGTGATTGTTCCATTGGTGAGTAGAAAATATTTCGATTGTACTTCTTGATTATATATCATCATTTGTTCAAAGGTAGTAAAATCAATTGGTTCGGAAGCTGCTTTGCACTCAGCCAATAATAAGGTCTCTCCTGCGGAGTTAAATACTACTACATCGCAACGTTTTGGAGTATCATTCACCATCAAAAAAAACTCGCTACGCATCAAGCTTAAAGAGTATTTTTTATCGTAGTGTAAATAGTAAAGTAGATGTTGTCGAACGAATTCTTCAGGCGTAAGATTTACAAATTTTTTACGTACTATATCAAAAATAGATTTTCGATCTGCACTTTCGTTAAAGTTAAAATCATATTTGCCTAATGGTAATGACATAAAAATAGTTTTACTTTGCAAATAAAATCAGAATATATGAAGTCAAAAGAAGAAATAATCAACAATTGGTTACCTCGATATACCGGAACTAATTTAAATGAGTTTGGTGAATATATATTATTGACCAATTTTGATAAGTATGTAGAATTATTTGCTGAAATTCATCAAGTAGAAATAAAAGGATTAGATCGTGCTATGCCTACTGCAACAGCCGAAGGCATTACCATTATCAACTTTAGCATGGGTAGTCCGAATGCTGCCACTATTGTAGATTTATTAGGAGCCATCAAACCAAAAGCAGTATTATTTTTAGGAAAATGTGGCAGTTTAAAAGATAGAATAGGCATTGGAAAATTAATTTTACCTATAGCAGCCATACGTGGAGAAGGAACATCCAATGATTATTTTCCACCAGAAATTCCAGCCTTACCTTCATTTGCTTTACAAAAAGCTATTTCTACAACTATACGTGATGCCGAACAAGATTATTGGACCGGAACGGTATACACTACCAATAGACGAGTTTGGGAGCATGATGAAGCATTTAAGGCATACTTAACTAAAACTAGAGCACATGCCATAGATATGGAAACAGCTACCTTATTTACCGTAGCATTTGCCAATAAAATTCAAATTGGTGCTTTACTTTTAGTAAGCGATCAACCGATGACACCAGCAGGTGTAAAGACAGAACAAAGTGATAAGATTGTAACTGAGAATTATGTAAAGATACATTTACAAATTGGAATCGACTCATTGAAACAATTAATCAATGATGGACAAACGATTAAGCATTTGAGATTCTAAATAATTAGCATATTTATTAATTAGCAATCCCGCAGCTGCGGGAAGCAGATGGGGATCTAGTTGATATAAATTAATATTTACAAATAATAAATCACTTTTCTCAATTAAAATTAATCATTGTGTAAATAAACAATGGATTAAAACCAAATGACTAGTCTAGCATAACCTATTATAGCAATAAATTCTTAGCTTTATTTAGTAAAATGATAGATTTTTTTTATACCTCAAAAATTTAATAATTCTTTAGGATGAATATTTAATCCTTTTGCTAATTCCACTATAGTACATAAAGTAGGATTAAGTCTAGCGGTCTCAATACGAGCTATTTGTGACAAACTAATATCCGTTTTATTCGACAATTGTTCTTGGGTAATACTAAGAGAAATCCTAGTTTTCTTAAAATGATTAGCAAATTGTTCAATCGTGTTTTTGTCCCTAAACTTCACGAGTGAAAGTTGAATCATATTTATGTAAAATATTATAGCATATTTGCTATAATCGTATTTTTTTAATATGTTTGATAAAAGTTTAAACTATGAAAAAAATAATCACTTTAACATTAGTTGTTTTTATTACTAATTTATTTGCACAGAATAATCTATTAAAAGATGATGGAGACAATACTACTGCATTACCATCTAATACAACAAATTCTATAATAAATGAAGTAAGTGGTAATATTGGAATAAATGTTAATACTCCAACTTCATTATTAGATATTAAGTGTAATGATGGTACAGGAACTAATTCCGTACTAAATATTGAAAATGGAAGAGTGGGTGCAATAGGAACAAGTTATTTTCCTTCAATTGCCCCTACTCTATCGCCATATTCACTAAAAATTAAACGCATCATTCCTGCATCATATAGCATATATGGTCCAGCATCTTTTACTACAATTACTGATTTAGTAGTTAATGATGAAGGAAATATTGGAATTGGTATAGACAACCCAGTATTTAAATTTGATGTAAATGTAAGTTCTAGATTTAGCAATAATCTAACTACTACTAGTAATGCTTATTTTAATAATAATAATTATTTAAACGGCAATAATGAAGTAAATGGAACCACTGAATATAATAATGATGTTACTTTTAATAATAATGGAAGTTTATTGATGGCAAGTTATAGAAATGTAAATTTCTTGAATCAATCAACTGATTTCCGTTGTATAAGAACTACATTTGGAAGTTCTACAATACCTAGTGCTTATTCGTATGTGGCATTTAATGATGTAGAAGTTTACTTTAATGCTAATAATAAAATTTACTTCGATGGTTTTGTGCCTCATTTACATATAGGTTATCAAAAACCAACTGGTGATGATGCGGATGCAATTTTTTCTGTTGATGGTAAAATGATGGCTAAATGGTGTAAAATAACAATTCATAATTGGGCAGATGATGTTTTTAATAAAGATTATAAATTGAGTAATTTAAATGAAGTTGAATCATATATTAAGAAAAATAAACATTTGCCCAATATACCTAATGAAAAAGAAGTATTAGCCAATGGAATTGATTTAGGTGAAATGAATGCCAATTTATTACGAAAAATTGAAGAGTTAACACTATATTTGATAGAACTGAATAAAGAAGTAGAATTACTAAAACAAAAGGTAAATGATAAATAAACATAGTTATATCCTATTTTTAATTATAACTTGTTTATTTATAGCAATATCCTGCAAGAAAGAAATAGTAATCCCCTCAAATACGCAAGAACTAGATACACAAGTACAAAACTATATTTTTAAACAGGGAACTTACTGGATATATGAAGACCTTGAAACTGGTATCGAAGATAGTGTTTATGTTGTGTCATTAGAGAAAATAAACTATAAATATGCTTCCAATAAAGCCGGATATAATTTTGAATGTTATAAAATGACAACTAAAAACAAAGATGGAATTACAAATGTAGATTATATATTCTCAAACCAAATTAGAAGAAATGCTGAAGAAAGTAATCCAGCTGAGACAGGACAACTTATATATTATCATTTTATAAATGATGGTATCGACGGAGAGAAAGTAGAAAATTTTCAAGAAGTAGAATATATAAAATATTATACAGATGGATTTGGGAATAGATGGAATAATTCATATAGATTTTGGATAGAACATAATGGCAGTTATGATGGTGATTA
>CANHVE010000176.1 GCA_947464015.1 Saprospirales bacterium
CGTGTGCTGAAAGAAATTCGAAAAGATACTTTGAGTGGTAAACAGATGAATCGTTTATTACAAGGCGATGTAGGAAGTGGTAAAACGATAGTGGCATTGATTACTTGTTTGATTGCTTTAGACAATAACTATCAAGCAGCAGTGATGGCCCCTACAGAGATTTTAGCCCAACAGCATTTTGAGTCGTTTAGTTTGGCACTAGGCGATATGCCTCTGCGGGTAAGACTTTTGACGGGAAGTGTAAAAGGGAAAAAACGTAAAGAAATTTTAGAAGCATTAGCCGCAGGCGAAATCGATATTTTAATTGGTACTCATGCCTTGATTGAAGATACGGTGCAATTTAAAAATTTAGGTATGGTAGTGATTGATGAACAACATCGTTTTGGAGTAGGGCAACGAGCAAAATTATGGAGTAAAAATACTTTGCCGCCACATGTATTAGTGATGACTGCTACACCAATTCCGCGTACCTTAGCGATGACTATTTATGGCGATTTAGAAGTTTCGGTGATTGATCAATTGCCACCGGGAAGAAAGCCTATTCAAACCTTGCATAAATATGATTCGCAGCGAATGGCTGTATTTGGATTCATCCGCAAAGAAATAGAGAAAGGCAGACAAATTTATATTGTTTATCCATTGATTGATGAAAGTGAAAAGATGGATTTCAAAGATTTGATGGATGGTTTTGAAAGTATCAGTAGAGAATTTCCTCGACCTCAATATCATATCAGTATTGTGCATGGCAGGATGAAAGCGGCAGATAAAGAATATGAGATGGCTCGATTTATTCGGAATGAAACACAAATAATGGTAGCAACTACGGTGATAGAAGTGGGAGTAAATGTGCCTAATGCCAGTGTGATGATTATAGAAAGTGCCGAACGATTCGGTTTATCGCAATTACACCAATTGCGCGGCAGAGTGGGGAGAGGAGCCGATCAGAGCTATTGTATATTGATGAGCGGTAATAAATTGGGAGCCGAAAGTAGACAACGATTAAAAATTATGTGCGATACCAATGATGGATTTGAAATATCGGAATTTGATTTGAAATTGCGTGGACCGGGCGATATACAAGGCACTCAGCAAAGCGGCGTGATGAATTTAAAATTAGCTGATTTGAGTAAAGATAAACAGATACTGATTTTAGCGAGAGAAACCGCACAGGAATTGCTTTTGAATGATGCATTGATGGAAAAGGAAATACATCAATCATTGAAGTTGCATTTAAGTAACAATGTGAAAAATAAGACGCTGTGGAGTAGGATATCGTAAAGAATTTCTAATCTAATTTATCATAAATATTTCTTACATTTATTCTATGAAATACCTACATTATTTTAGTTTGATTTTTATAGTGCTCTTTATTAGTTTTTCTTGCGATAAAAAAGAAGAGGTTCAACTCGATATGGGCTATAATTATTTTCCATTAGAAATTGGACATTATGTAACGTATCAAGTCGATTCATTCTTATATTCAGATGCCGCATATCCTCTTATTCGTATCGATACTATTTCCTATCAGTTTAAAGAAGTAATCGATACCGTTTATAAAGACAATGAAGATAGAGATGCATATCGTATCGTTACCTACAGAAGAGCAGATGTTAGTGCTGCATGGCAAGTAAACCGTGTTTGGAGCTCTGTTCGAAATGTTTCTAGTCTTGTAAAAAATGAAGATGATTTACATTTTATCAAATTGATTTTTCCGGTTAATAATAGTAGTACATGGGCAGGAAATAATTTAATCGTTACAGATGCCGAAAATGCTTATCTAAACGGATGGACTTATTCCTATTCGAATGTAAATGGAAGTCAAACTATTAATGGCGCAACTTATGATACTTGTGTTACAGTAAATCAATTAGATGAAGAAAATTTAATTGAAAAAAATTATAGTGTTGAACAATATGCCAAACATGTGGGTTTGATTTATAAAGAACAAAAGTTTTTAGGTAAACAGCGCAACCTAACTAATGGTTGGGATTTTCCTGAAAGTGGTATCTGGGTTCGTCAAATCATTATAGATCATAATTAATATGCAAATCAGTAAATTGAATTTCGTCCTTGTACTTTGTATTTCTTTAATCAGTACAACTTTATTTTCGCAAGGCAATTATTGGATCAGCTTTAGCGATAAAAATCAAAGTACCTATACTCTCCAACATCCTGAAGCATTTCTTTCTGAAAAAGCGATTGATCGCCGATTCAGACAAGGTATTGCTATCCAAGAAAATGATTTGCCAGTAAACCCAGTATATGTAGAAGCTATTCGTGCTATTTGTCCGCAAATACATATCGTTTCTAAATGGTTAAACGCTGTATCGGTGAGTATTAAAGATGTTCGCCAACTTGAACAAATCAAACAATTAGCTTTTGTAAAGTCCGTTAGTAGTGTTCGTACTTTAAAAAATAATAGTAAAAATAATCTAGAGTCAAAGTTTGAACCTATTATCACTATTGGTACACCAGCTTTTAATGGCAGTAAATATGGCGCAGGATTTAATCAGGTGAATATGATTGCTATCGATTCGGTACATGCTTTAGGCTATACAGGTAAAGGAATGGATATTGCCGTATTTGATGCTGGTTTTACCAATGTAGATAATTTAGATTTCTTTTCAATTGCCCGCCAAGAGGGACGAATTATTCCTGTTTGGAATTATGTTGATACGAATGCCAATGTATTTATACGCAGTTTTCATGGAACCAATGTGATGAGTGTGATGTGTTCACAAATCAATAATGTATTTGTAGGAGCAGCACCAGATGCACGATATTTTTTATTTATTACGGAAGATCAATACCACGAACAAATTATTGAAGAAGATAATTGGGTAGCTGCCGCAGAGAAAGCAGATAGTATTGGAGTGGATATTTTTACTACTTCATTAGGTTATACAGAGTTTGATGATACAACTACCAATCATACTTATGCAGAGATGAATGGCGATAGCACCGTAATTACGAAAGCGGCGAATATTGCAGCCAGTAAAGGTATTTTAGTGGTGAATAGTGCCGGTAATGAAGGCAATAGTTCTTGGAGATATATCAGTGCACCAGCAGATGGCGACAGTGTATTAACCATTGGTGCTGTGAATGAATATGGTATTTTAGCAGGATTTAGTTCCCGTGGACCGAATAGCAGTAATCATTTAAAGCCGAATGTTTGCGGACAAGGAGCTAATATTACAGTATGTAGTCAAACCAACAGTGTAGTTGGGAAAAGTAATGGAACTTCTTTTTCAGGACCATTGATTGCAGCCTCTAGTGCTTGTTTGTGGCAAGCATTTCCTAATAAAACCAATATGGAAATTTTTCATGAGATAGAAAAATGCTCGCATATATATGACACACCCAACTTCGATTATGGATTTGGAATTCCTAATTTTTATAAAGCATTTCAAAAATTAGAGAATGAAATTTTGAGTCAAAATCCTGCGATTACTATACCTAAAGTATATCCTAATCCATTTAGAAATACAATTACTATCTTATGGAATAGCAACAGTGATAGTCCTATACAAGTGGCATTATTTAATAGTTTAGGACAATGTATCACCACCCAAGATATCACATTACCAGCTAATACTTTTTCTAAAGTGTTTTTAAATCATTTAGAAGAGAAAGATGCTGGAACGTATACGCTTCGTATCACACAAAACAAACAAAGTTATACGACTACTTTAATCAAATACTAATTTTATGGAACAGACTTATTTCAATCGACTTCGCATTATTCATTTGGCATTATGTGCTGGTGTAGCAATTCTGGGGATTATTTTTTATACTATGAAAACAGCTGATGCCAAAATAGATACTAGTTTTAGTAATCCAATGTCTATTGTAGGGATTTCGTTAAGTGCCTTGGTGATTGTGTCGTCTTTTATTTATACTAAAAAAATAAAAGAGATACAGGCTACAGATACCTTTGAACAAAAAAAATTGAAATATCAAAGTGCTTATATTATCATGTTGGCATTAATTGAAGGACCTGTGATATTTAATTTAATTGTATTTCAACTTACACAAAATCTATTTCATTTAGTGATAGCAGGAGCATTAATTTTTAATATGTTCTCGAAATTTCCCAATAAAACGCATATTGCGATGCTATTAAATTGTACAACAGAGGACTTATAATATTTTACATAACTCTGACACAACATTCATTATTTTAATTTAATATTGAGATATAAATATTTACACCATGGATTTACGTATACTAGTTGCCGAAGATGAAGAACACTTATTAGAAGCTATCAAATTGAATCTCGAAATGGAAGGTTATGAAGTAATAACCGCCAAAAATGGTTCTGAAGCCATCAAGAAATTAGAAAATCAACGTTTTAATTTAGCGATACTCGATGTGATGATGCCCGAAATGAATGGTATTGAAGTATGTCAACATATTCGCATCACTGATATGGAATTACCCGTTTTGTTTTTAACAGCCAAAGATAGCAGTCAAGATAAAATACAAGGCCTAAAAGTAGGGGCAGATGATTATCTTACTAAGCCTTTTAATTTAGAAGAGTTATTGCTACGTGTAAAAATTTTGATTAAACACAGTTTAAAAGGAACTAAAAAAGAGCAAGATTTAAAGACTTATAAGTTTGGTAAAAACACTGTTAATTTTGTTACTTATGATGCTATAGGTTATGATGGAGCAACACATCATCTAACTAAAAAAGAATTGATGTTATTGAAATTATTGATTGATCGAAAAGATGAAGTAGTTTCTAGAAACGATATTTTACAGCATGTTTGGGGCTATGATGTATATCCGAGTACACGAACTATCGATAATTTTATATTAACCTTTAGAAGATATTTTGAAGAAGATCCTAAAAATCCAATTCATTTTCATAGCATACGAAGCGTTGGTTATAAGTTTGAATCTAATGCATAGCTTGTAAAATATTCACTTCGTGGAATATATTTTCGGTATCACCTGTAGAGTATTCATTTTCAGATAATACTAATCTTTTTCTGTCCTCTTCATTAAATAAATTTAAATATTCCCATTCGGCTGGAGCATCATGAATAGCGCCTAAAGAGCCAGTAACAGAAAATACTTTTTCATTATTTTTATCTATGAAAGTCAAAATGATTTTTTTCATTTTCACTCGTTGACCCGTTTCTATGTGATGCCATTGGCGAACCATGGTAAAAGGTGATTCAATGCGAACCGTATCTATTTCTTTTTTATCCTGAATTTCAATACTTATTTTATTTCCTGCTTTATATATTTCTAAGTTGATTTTGCTTTTTTGATAGAGGATAATTACTCCAATAGCACTTATTATCATAGTTATGATTAGATAGATATTACTTCCTTTGAAAGGCGCAGGTAATTTATCTTCGCCAATAAAAAAGTTGACTATA
>CANHVE010000177.1 GCA_947464015.1 Saprospirales bacterium
AATATTCTTGTATTATACTATAGCAAAAATATCACTCTCTCTCATAATTAAGAGATCTTCGCCATCTACATTGATTTCTGTTCCTGCATATTTACCATAAAGTACTGTATCACCTTCTTTTACACTAGTTGGTTCATCTTTTTTACCAGGTCCAACAGCCATTACGGTCCCTCTTTGTGGTTTTTCTTTAGCGGTATCTGGAATATATAATCCGCTTTTAGTCATTTCTTCTGCGGCATCAGCTTTTACGATTACACGGTCTGCTAATGGTTTGATGTTAATTTTTGACATATGCTAATTGTGTTTTAAATGATTAATTTTTTGTAATACTCCTTACTTATCACTTTCTATGCCAAGCAAAATTTGCTGAATATTTGTCATGTTTTGCTTATTTATTAGCAAAATGTAAAATATTTCACTTGTTTTTTGTCATATTTAATTTTTTTCCGAACCATTTTAAAAATCGAACGTATAAACGAGAAAACTATTACTTGCAAACCTCTACTTTATCATCTAATCTTCTAGAATATGCCTCAATATTTGAGCAATTTGATGATTTTATTGCCATTATTAATGTTGAGGATAGGATTATAGCCTATGCCAATCAGAAAGTGGTAGAAATGTATGATTTAAAATCAAAGTATGATATTATTGGTAAAAAAATTCCCGATTTTAGAAAATACTCCTTAACCGTTGAAAAAGTCAATGAAATTTTTGACTATGTATTATCTGGAAATACCTATAAAGAAGAAGTAGAATATAGAACAGCCGAAGGAAGAGAATTTATTGGGTTATTACGTGTAATGACTATCGCTATAGGTTATAAAGATTATATAATTTATAAGATAACTGATATTACTGAAATCAAAAAAATTGAATACGAGAATAAATTAAATAATCAACGTTTACGCTTTGCAATTGAAGGAAATGGATGTGGGTTATGGGAATGGAATATTCCATCGAATAAAACATTTTTTTCAAAAAGATGGAAAGCGATGTTAGGTTATGAAGATAATGAAATTGGAAATAATTTTGAATCTTGGCGAAAACTTTTACATCCAGATGATATTGAAAATACTCAAAAAAAAGTAAATCATTATTTAACTCATTTTAAAGAAGAAAATTATGATATTGAGTTCAGGATGTTATGCAAAAACGGCAAATATAAATGGATAAATGCACGTGGTATGGTTGTAAAATCTGACATTAACGACAATCCTATTAATTTTGTTGGAACACATTCAGATATAGATAAGCTTAAAAATATTCAAGAAGATTTACAACTCTATGCAAGTCGTTTAGAAAAATCAAATGCAGATATTAAACAATTCGCATACATCACAACACATGATTTAAAAGAACCTTTACGTACTATTTCAAATAATATTCAACTCCTGAAAATTAAAAATGAACACGATCTAAATGAAGATTCTATTAAGCTAATCGACTATTCTATAGAAGGCTGTAAGAAATTAATGGGTATTATTAAAGAACTATTAGAATATGCTCAGCTTGAAATAGGAGAGGAAGATAGAGAGCCATTAGATTTAAATCAAATTGTGAATCAAGTTAAAGATAACATACAATATTGTATCAATAACAAAAATGCCTTAATTGAAATTCAATTGCTTCCCTCAAGAGTGTTTGGTAATAAACATCAGTTTGCACGGTTATTTCAAAATATGATTTCTAATGCTATTAAGTATAATGATAGTAAACAACCTATTATTAAATTGTCTTCATGTATAAAGGATAATCGTTATATTATACATATTAGTGATAATGGAATTGGAATATCTAATGAATATAGACATAAAATATATGATATATTCAAACGATTAAAAACAGATACAGATTCTGAAAGTGTAGGTATGGGATTAGCAGTATGTAAGAAAATCATAGAAGCTCACAAAGGATCATTATGGCATGAATCTATAGTTGGTCAAGGTACTACCTTTAGTTTCTCATTACCTATTTAATCAATTAAATCAGGCCTTCTATCTTCTGTTCGTTTTATAGATTGTTCATGACGCCATTCATCAATCAATTTGAAATTCCCATTGAGTAATACTTCCGGTACTTTAAGTCCTTTAAATTCTTCAGGACGCGTATAAACAGGTGGTGCTAATAAATTGTCTTGAAATGAATCTGTTAATGCAGAGGTCTCATCACTGAGTACGCCTGGAAGCAATCTACCAATAGAATCAACCAATATTGCTGCACCTAATTCTCCACCACTTAACACATAATCACCAATGGATATTTCCTTAGTCACATATAAATCTCGAATTCGTTGATCAATACCCTTATAGTGTCCACAAATGAGTAGTATGTTTTTTTTAAGAGAGAGAGTATTAGCGGTTTGTTGATTATACGTTTCTCCATCTGGAGTTAAATATATAATTTCATCATAAGTTGTTTTACTCATACAATCCTCAATACATTTAGATAATGGCTCACACATCATTACCATTCCTGCTCCACCACCATATTGATAATCGTCAATTTGTTGATGTTTACCAATACCAAAATCACGAAGTGGAATAATTTCAATAGATAATAAACCCTTTTGTATAGCTCTTTTTAAAATAGAATGAGCAAACGGACTTTCTAATAAAGAAGGAACTGCACTAATAATATGAATTTGCATCATGGTAAATTTCGTTATTCATTTATTTCTAAAAAACCATCAGGTAGCTGAAATAAGATAGTCTGTTTTTCATCATCTATTTCAGCGATAAACTCATCTACAAAAGGGATAAGCAATTCTCTGCCTTTATAATCAATTATGGCCATTTCTTGTGCTGGCATTATATCCATTCGAAGTATTGGTCCTAAAATGCCATAATTTACATCTTCACATGTATAGCCAATATACGCCTCTTCATTTTCATCTATATCAATATAAAGTTCTGTATCATTTTCATCAATATATAATTCAGTTAGTTTTAAACTGTCGTCATTTATATCTTCTAGTTTTACGATGCAATATTGATTGTTTGGAAATGATATTTCTTCAATAAAATAAGGGATATAAGTGCCTTTGTTTTTGACAAATAGATGCTCAATTTCTGCGAATTGATCATTGAGTTCTTCGGCAAATTGAAATTTAATATGTCCTTTAAAACCATGAGGCTTACCCCGGTATAAAACCAAATGGTAAGCCTCTTGTTTTTTCATTATTTTAGATGCTATTTCTAAAAATCTAATTATTCTGCTGCGCTTGTTTCTGTATCTGCTGCTGGTGTTTCAGTTTCAGCTTCAACAACTGGCGCTTCTTCTACTACTGCAGCATTAGCTTTAGCAGTCGCTCTTGCAGTTCTTTTCTCATTTTCAGCATCGATTCTTTGTTGTCTAGCTTCTTTTTTAGCTGCATTTAAAGCATCGATTCTATCTGAAATACTACCTTTTTTGCTTTCTACCCAGTCAGCAAATTTTTTGTCTGCTTCCTCTTGAGTAAAGGCACCTTTTCTAACACCTCTGTATAAGTGTTTTTTGTATAAAACACCTTTATACGTTAATATTTTTTTTACGGTGTTAGTAGGTTCAGCTCCTTTTATTACCCAATCAAATGCTTTGTCTGCATCTATATTGATAGTTGCAGGTACTGAAAGTGGATTGTAATCTCCAATTCTTTCAATATATGCGCCATCACGTGGTGAACGAGAATCTGCTGCTACGATAAAATAAAAAGGTCTTTTTGAACGACCATGTCTCTGAAGTCTTAATCTTACTGGCATTTTACAAATTAATTGTTAAATGGTTATTGAAATATTTCGGGTGCAAATATAGTCCTTTTTACACTAATTACCTTCCTATTTTTAGTTTTTATCATATTTTTTACTTTCTTTTTCCAAATTTGAGCTTTTCGGACACTTCCAATCCTGCATTAATATCATTAAATCATCTAATGAGGAAGACTGTACAAAATAGTCTAAAATATCAGCATCCATGAGTTGTTGGTCTATTTTTTCATGAATAAATTGGAGTAAAGTATCATAATAGTTTTTCAGGTTTAAAACTCCAATAGGTTTTTGATGAATATGAAGCTTTGACCAACATAAAATTTCGAAAAATTCATCTAATGTGCCAATAGAACCAGGTAAAACGATAAATGCATCACTTAAATCGTACATATGTTTTTTTCTGGTATGCATATTTGCTGATATGTGCATTGAAATGACTCCATCATGTTGTAATTCGAATTGAGCTATTTGCTCTGTAATAATACCTGTTATAGGAACTCCTCCGCTAATACAACTGTCGGCCAAAAGTCCCATTAATCCTACTTTTGCACCACCATATATGAAACTAATATTATTTGCTTTAGCGTATCGAACTAAATCAATAACCCCATCTTGAAATGGGGTTATAAATTCTTTGCCAGAGGCACAAAAAACACAAATGTTTTTCATAGATATTAATGTTTACATTCTCCTCCTGCTTTTTGACAACATTTTGGCAATGCATCATAAGCTGTTTTTACTGCTGGAACATTATCTGCATCATACCCTTGTTTAGATATAGCTGTACGTAATGCATCTGGATTAGTTTTAGTAGCATCATATTTTACGGTTGTAGCTCCATTTGCTTCATTAAAATAAGCTGAACTTACTCCTGATACTTCCGTTAATGCTTTTTCGATTCGTGTTTTGCAAGATTCACACACACCTGATGTTTTAATTACAATTTTACTAGTGTTTCCAGCATAGGTAGCGATACTAATTACTAAAAATAGTGCGCTTAACATGATTGTTTTTACGTTTTTCATTTTCTTTTTTTTTAATTTATGAATAATTTATTTACTTGTTCTTTTTCCTTTTTCATAGGGCAAATTATATCTAAAGCCAGCATAAACTCGAACTCCATCAACTGGCCCATATATTAAACTTGCATCAAAATTCGTGCTAAATGGGTTTTTTGCATCCGAAATGGCAGTAGGTTGTTGGTAATTTAACATGTTTTCAGCTCCTACATAGATTTCAAAGCGTTTGTTGATATAATAATTTATCTGACATAATAAGTTAACAAAGCCTTTGGAGTAACTTGGCAATTGAAAAACTTCAGGTTTTTCGATAGTAGAAGGAATTCTAGATTTGCTATAGTATTGCGAAGTGAGCGAAAAATTCCACTTAGCATTATTTGTTGCATAATTTAA
>CANHVE010000178.1 GCA_947464015.1 Saprospirales bacterium
AGTAAAAATACAATCATTTTATCACACGGTTGTTCATGAGTATCCAGACTTTGAATTAACAATGCACAGTTTTATTTGCGAAGTTGAGACAAAAGAACTTAACTTAAATGAACATATAAGTTTAGAATGGTTAACATTAAAAGAACTTCAAAAACTTGATTGGGCAGCAGCAGATATTCCAATAGTCAATAAACTTTTATCAAATGGATGAATTAACCCAAATTTTCACTAAAAGTTTACAAACTGGATATGTAGACAAAACCATCTTGTCAAACGTTGATTACCAACCAGAGTTACTTGTAAATCAAAAAAATCCCCCTAAAAAAGTTCTTACTAGCATTATTCAAGAACTTGAAAATTGTAATTACTTTTTTATTTCTGTAGCATTTGTTACAACAAGTGGAGTAGCGACAATAATTAATAAACTTAAAGAACTTGAGAATAGAGGGATAAAGGGTGAAATTCTTGTATCTCAATATTTAAACTTCACTCAACCTGAAGCATTAAAAAGATTAGCAAAGTTTAAAAATATAAAGTTAAGAATTTCAACTACTGGAAACTCTCATGCAAAAGGATATATCTTTAAAAATAAAGAGCATTACAATCTAATTGTTGGTAGTAGTAATTTAACGGCTCAAGCATTATCTTGTAATAAAGAATGGAATATCAAATTATCTGCTTTAGATAAAAGCGGTATAGTTGAAAAAGTACTTAATGAATTTAAAAGTGATTTTGAAAAAGCAACAATTGTTACTGAGGAATATATTATTTCTTATGAAAAAATATATAAAAATCAGCTATTATTAAATACAAGAAACAACTTTGAAAATTTAGATATAACACCTGTCAAAGTTTTACCAAATTCAATGCAAATAGAAGCTTTGAATAATCTTAATAAATTGAGAACTGAAGGTAAGAATAAGGCTTTGATTATTTCAGCAACAGGAACTGGTAAAACCTACTTGTCAGCATTTGATGCTATGGCCTTTAATTCAAAAAAAATACTATTTGTAGTACATAGATTAACCATTGCTAAAGATTCATTAAATACATTCCGAAGTGTTTTTGGAAAGGATAAAACCATGGGGTTGTATTCTGGAAACCAAAGAGATTTAGATTGCGATTTTATTTTCTCCACTATTCAAACTATTTCAAAAGACAATCATTTATACAACTTCTCAAAAAATCATTTTGACTATATTATAATTGACGAAACTCATAGGTCAAGTGCAAATTCATATTTAAAATTATTGAATTACTTTGAACCTAAGTTTCTCTTAGGTATGACCGCTACTCCTGAAAGAACAGATGGTAATGATATTTTTCAATTATTTGACCATAATATTGCCTATGAAATCAGATTGAATAAAGCAATGGAAGAGGAAATGCTCTGTACTTTTCATTATTATGGAGTAGCAGACTTGACTATTAATAACATTGAAGTCGATAAGGTAAGTGACTTCAGGTATTTAGTAGCAAATGAAAGAGTAGACCGTATCATTGAGAAAGCCAATTTTTATGGAAGTGATAATGGAATAACTCGAGGCTTAATATTCTGTTCAAAAAAGAACGAAGCATTTGAATTATCTAATTTATTTAATGCAAAAGGATTTAAAACAGTGGCTCTTACAAGTGATAGTTCGGAAGAGGAAAGAACTAAATCCATAGAATTGCTAGAGAGCGATAAACTGAGTGAAAAACTCGATTATATTTTCACTGTAGATATTTTTAACGAAGGAATAGATATTCCTAAAATAAATCAGATTATTATGCTTCGTCCTACTGAATCTGCAATCATCTTCATTCAGCAGTTAGGAAGAGGATTAAGAAAAGTTGAAGGAAAAGGTTATTTAACAGTAATTGATTTTATTGGTAATTATGAAAATAATTATCTGATTCCTATTGCACTATATGGCGATACTTCATATAATAAAGATTCAATAAGAAAATTAATAACAGAAGGGAGTAGAATGATTCCAGGTGCTTCTACCATTAACTTTGATGAAATAACAAAAGAAAGAATCTTTCAATCTATAGATACTGCCAATATGCAATTATTTGCCGATTTAAAAAAAGATTATAATCTATTGAAATTCAAATTAGGTCGTATTCCAATGATGATGGATTTTATAGAACATGGCTCTAGAGATCCATTTTTATATGTTAATTATTCTAATTCTTATTTTAATTTCATTAAAAAAGTTGAAGTGAATGATAGTTTTAGCCTACCTATAAATGAGGTCAAATTATTAGAGCTGTTTTCGAAAGAAATAAATAATTCAAAAAGAGTAGAAGAGAGTCTTATTTTAAAAATACTAATTGAAACTAATGAATTAGCAGTTAACAAATTAAAAGATGTTGTTTTTGAAAAATATCATTATTCAATATCTGATAATACTATTAAATCATGCATTAATAACTTGAATTTTGAATTTATTAGAAAGAAGGAAAAAATAATCTTTGAGAAAGATAATTCTTTATATTTTCATGAAGAATTCAAAAGTGCTCTGAACAATCCAATATTTAATCAATTTTTAATAGATTCAATTAATTATTCAATTTATGCTTTTGATGTTTTATTTAAAGAAGAATATTACAATAATGGTTTAATTCTATACAATAAATACAGTCGTAAAGATGTTTGCAGATTGTTGAATTGGGAAAAGGATATTAGTAGTATAGTATATGGTTATCGAACATATAATGGAAATACTCCATGTTTCGTAACATATCACAAATCAGAATTGATAGATAACACAATTAATTATAACGACCACTTTATTAATCAATCTACATTTGCATGGGAATCTAGATCAAATAGAACTCTTGAGAGTAAAGAAATAAAGGAAGTTATTAATTCGAATCGTATTTTGCTTTTTGTTAAAAAGCAGGATGGAGAAGGTACTGACTTCTATTTTATGGGTGATGTATCAATTGTTCCTGATTCAATAGAACAAGGTTTAATGCCCGAATCTAATTTACCTGTCGTACATTTTAAATTTCAACTACAAGAACCGGTGATTGACAGCCTATATCAATATATCACTACAGATAAAACAAAACAAATAATTAAACCATTATTGATTACAAATACAAATAAAATACTTACGAATCAAGAATTGATGATTAATGATGTAGTATTGAAAAACCCTATACCACTTTATGATTTCTATGCAGCGGCTGGTTCTTTCAGTGAAATGCAATCAAGTAATGATTATACTTTAATTGAAGGCCCTGTAAATAAATCAAAAAAAGATTATTTCGCTTGTAAAATTATTGGTGAATCAATGAATAGAGTAATTCCTAATGGTTCAATTTGTTTATTCAAAATATATTCAGGAGGTAGCAGGAATGGGAAGATTGTATTGGTAGAATACAAAGACATACAAGATCCTGATTTCAACTCAGCTTTTACGATTAAGACTTACTCAAGTGAAAAATCTATATCAGAAGATACATGGGCTCATGAATCTATTGTGTTAAGACCAAACTCATATGATAGTTCGTATAAAAATATCATAATTACAGAAGATAATGCTGCAAACATGAGAATTATTGGTGAGTTTGTGAAAATTATAAAATAGACAATAAATTGAGTGTAAGTTAATTTCAAATAATTTAATTTACTTCCCCTGCTTCCCCATCTGTGACTTACATCACATTTAATCTGAAAAGTTTTTTTTAACCTTGTAAAGTAGTTTTAAATAAATGTTTAAGACTATTATTTGAAGATTAATTGCGTAAACTAACACAATAAAAAAAAAATATGAATAGTAAAATCAAAATGGGAATACATTTGAGTCTGTTTATCTGCCTCATTTATTTAGTGACTGCTTGTAAACCTGAAGATACTACACCACCTGATCCAGTTGGAACAAATACCTATATCTTCAGAGCAGAAGAAAAAGGGTACAATTTAGATTTATATAAAAGCACAGATGATGATCCACTTCATAATTTTGTATGGATACGATTCGGATTGTCGAGTAATGCTTTAAATTTCGGATTCATTACCGTCAATTATATAAATTCAGATTTTTCTAGTAGTTATTATAATATTAGATACGAAAACGGTGGTGAGATTGTCAATTTAGGAAAAGTAGATGGTTTAGGAAGCATTACCGATATACCTACAAGTGGTTGGACAAGTTCATCAGCAGCAGAAGTAGGGCATGGCTATGTGGTAAGGTATAAACATACGAGCGAATATGGAAATACTGCTTTACCTTATTACTACGCTAGATTTTATGTAACTGAATATATTAATAACACTACTGGTGGTATTGGCTTCGTAAAAGTCAAATACCAAAATGATTTTAAATAAGTTTTGTTTAGCGCGAGTGTTTTGATCGTGTTGTCATAGATTATCTACTGGTTGGTGTTTTCACACCATGGCGTGATTTCATCAAGCACTGATTTACGACATAGTTTATCCAGTGGTTGGTGTTGTATTTTTCACCAACTACATTATAAGAACCAAATTATATTAAGAACACTGTTCCGGATTTGCATCCCGAACATTCTGAACGAGATGGAACCTACTATCATCAGCATTTGTAATGCATAAAAAAATATATATTGCTTTTAATTTAGTATTCAACTTTGTATTTAAATTAAGTTTATAAGAAAGGAAGTTTCCTTCTGAAGGACAAACTGGGTGGATTTTTATCCAGTGGTTGGTGTTGTCACACGATAGCGTGATTTCATCAACTATTAATTTACGACATACTTGTGTTTCGAAATGTTCGGGATAACCAAAAAGGAATTTATAAGCTATTCATTTTTACTAATGCTATAGAATCTGAAGTATCTTGTTTTAGTATATTAAAAAAGGTAGTTTTCACGCTTTCAGCTTGACAGGCCTACTGAAGGACAAAGTGGGTGGATAGAATTCTCAAAGCTTCGGGACTGAGTACGAGGATTGTGGAGATTTATCAGAATTTTAAAAAAGTAGATTACTACTTAATGGTCACGCGCGAAACGCGCGCGCCAACTTAATTTCGTTAGTTAAGCAGTTTATTAATTTATGGTCATGCGCGAAACGCGCGCGCCAACTAAGGTTATAAATTAGTAAGGTCTCCTAATATTTGAACTTATCCAGTAGCTTCGGGACTTTAAACTTAAAACTTAAAACTTTGAACTTTAAACTAAGAA
>CANHVE010000179.1 GCA_947464015.1 Saprospirales bacterium
ATTGCCTCTAACACATTATGCACACTCGTTCCAAAACCTCCACCAACATACGCATATTTTCCTACGCGATATAAACTAGCCAACATCCCCATATTATCGATAATAATTACATTTTCAAAGCTAGTTCCTTTCTTCCCTAATTGCGAAAAACGGATGTTAGGAATTGTTAATTTGCTTTCAATATATTGTAGATGTACTTCATCAATTTGGTGTGGAGCTATTATACAAACCGCTTCTGTTTGCTTATTGATAAATGGATGCAGAATATCGATATCGGCTTGCCAGGTACTTCCTGCAACTAATACGCATTTTCTAGCTCCTATAAAATCTGTAAGTTGTTTTGGTAATGTATTCGACGAAGCAATTTCAATCACTCGATCCATGCGTGTATCTGCAGCTAAAACAACATTCGTAATACCTATACTTTTTAGTAAATCAATACTCGCTTGATTGATGATGAATAAAGTCGTAAATAATTTTAATATAGAAACATAAAATTGACCATACCACTTAAAAAATAATTGATTGGCTCTAAATGAACCTGAAATCAAATAAATAGGGATGTTTTTCTGATGTAAATATTTCAAAGTATAATACCAAAATTCATAACGAATCCAACAAACTACACTCGGTTCTAGTTGGTCGATCAATAATTTTATATCCTCACTCGTATCAAAAGGCAAATAAATAACCGCATCGGCCAATGGATAATTTTTTCTGAACTCATATCCCGAAGGTGAAAAAAAACTAACTACAATTTTTTGTTGAGGATTTTCTTTTTTGATTCGCTCAATGATTGGTCGTGCTTGCTCAAATTCGCCTAATGAAGAGGCATGTACCCATACACAATTTTTATAAGCACTAAATGCTTGTTGTTGAATGCGCTTATGAGTTTCGCTTCTACCAATGACCCATTGTTTCGCTTTGCTAGAAAAAAATGCCGCAATATGAATCGCTAAAAGATAAAATCTAAGAATGATATTATAAACTAAGATACTCATCGCTTAGTTATAATAGAATTTTTCTGCTTTCTCTTTATGATAGGCAGGGATAATCCAACCTACTTTAAATCCAATCAAGCCATCTATTCTATTTCTTTTATCAGGAGCATTGATATCAAATTGCCAAGGTCTATAGCCTTTGGTAAACGACTCTTGAAATTCAATACCTACAATAAAGTTGATGAATTTTTTAGCATCTAAAAATTGATATCCGATAAATTGGGTGGTATTAAATCCTCCAGTTAATCGATCGTATCCTTTTCGGTACGTTTTATTTAATTCGGGCATTTGCTTCGGATTCGAACTAATCGTGATTTTATGCTGTAAATAACCAGCCGATATTTTAAATACTAATCCACTATTCGGATTGGGTTTTTTAAACGAAATAATTCGTCCAAATTCAATCCCTGTTCTCCATCCTCGCTCGTATAAAAATACATCTACTGGCACTCCATCGGTATTGATGATTAAGCCATCATCGGTGCGCAATGCCGCTATCACATCACCTTTCACTTTATTTCCAAATAAAAAACTACCCGAAACACCAATCATCCAATTTTTGATTTTATAATCAAATCCAATCCCAGCCATATGATTAAATCCAAATCTGCTGGCCATATTCCCAAAGGGAAATTGAGGTTGATAATTGACATTGATGAGTAAAGCATTGGCTTTATCTGTTTTCAAATTGATTTGAGCAACCAAATTGGATACTAAAAATAGAAGCAGAAAACTGATGGGAAATACTTTTTTCATATCGACAAAAGTACTAAATATCTATTTCATTAAACCCTTTTACTGTCATAGATTTGTTAAAAATATAAAAGGTTTATTTGCTCATGACAAGTTATTGTCAGCATTCATTCGTACTTTTGTTCTATGAATGAAGAAAACTACGCTAGTATATTCTTAAAAAAAGGGAAGGAAAAATCGGTTAATCGACTACATCCATGGATATTTTCAGGGGCATTGCAAAATGTTGCGGACACTATTCAGGAAGGTGATATTGTCAAATTATATGATTTCGATAAACAATATATCGCTACGGGTCATTATCAAAAAAGCTCTTTAGCCTTACGAATTTTCACATTCTTCGAAGAAGAAATAAACGATATGTTTTGGCAGAAAAAAATTCAAACAGCTTATGATATTCGCCAAAAAATAAATGCTTTTCCCAATGCGCATACCAACTGTTTTCGATTGGTGCATGGCGAAGGGGATGATTTGCCTGGACTCATCATCGATTATTATAATGGAGTGGCGGTGATACAATGCCATAGCGTAGGGATGTACCTCATCAAAGAAAAAATTACGCTGGCTTTACAACAAGTACTAGGAGATAAACTAATAGCCGTTTATAATAAAAGCGAAGGTACCATTCCTTTTAAAGGTGGGGTAGAAGCCGCTAACGGATTCTTGTTTGGCGATACTACTAATATTGAAGTGCTCGAAAATAATGTGAAATTTGCTATTGATATTGTAGCAGGACAAAAAACAGGCTTCTTTATTGATCAACGAGAAAATAGAACTTTATTAGCACAATATTCTAAAGGGAAGAAAGTATTGAACACCTTTTGTTACTCTGGTGGTTTTTCTATCTATGCTTCTAAAGCCAATGCGAGCTTAGTACATAGCGTAGATAGTTCAGCCAAAGCCATTGCACTTACCGAGAATAATTATGCATTAAATTTTGATCCGTTGCCCTATCATCAATCTTTTACAGAAGATGTGATGCAATATTTAAATAATATGACTGAACAATATGATGTAATAGTACTCGATCCTCCAGCTTATGCCAAACATACCAATGCACTTGATCATGCATTAAAAGGGTATTCACGCTTGAATAAAAAAGCCATGGAAAAAATTTCTGCAGGTGGAATTTTATTTACTTTTTCTTGTTCGCAAGTAGTCACTAAAGAGGATTTTAAACGTGCGGTTTTTACAGCAGCGTTGCAAAGTGGAAGAAATGTAAAAATACTTCATCAATTGCATCAACCAGCAGATCATCCCATTTCTATTTTTCATCCCGAAGGCGAATATTTAAAAGGACTGGTGTTGTATGTGGAGTAGGAGAGAGAGGCAAGTTGTTAATTGAGGTACAAAAATTAATTTATGGATTAATAAATACATTAAAAAAAGAAATATAGGCAAGTAGTAAAACAAGGATTTCCGAAGCTTGACTCTTGCCTCTAAATACTATATGATATGAAAGAAAAAGAAGTAAAAATAATATATGGCCGTCAGCCAATTCTAGAAGCACTTAAAGCAGATATTAAATTTGATAAATTAATTATTTCGCAAGATGCCAAAGGAGAAGTGATTACTGAAATTAAAAAAATTGCTCAAGCCAATAATATGTATGTGCAGGTGGTACAAGAAAGCACTATTCAAAATATATTGACCAAAAACAGAATCAGTAAATCAGTCAATCATCAATCTATTATTGGTTTTACAGCGATCATCGAATATCAAAAATTAGAAGATATTTTACCTCATATTTATGAGAAAGGCGAAACTCCTCTTATTGTTATTCTTGACGGTGTAACTGACGTAGGAAATTTTGGTGCCATTGTGCGAAGTGCCTTGTGTATGGGTGCTCATGCTGTAGTTACCTCATTTAGCAATAGTGCACAAATCAATCAAATAGCTATGAAAGCGAGTGCTGGTGCCTTAAATATGATTCCGATTTGCAAAGAATTTTCATTGCGCAGAGCTGTAGAGTTTTTAAAATACAATGGCTTACAAATTCTTGCAACGAATGTAGAGAATGGTGTCTATATCAGCAATGCCAAATTCACCGAACCTTGCGCCATCATCATCGGCTCTGAAGATCATGGGGTCTCTGCCGAATTACTAGAAAAAAGTCATCATAAAATTCATATTCCCATGACTGCCAACTTCGATTCTTTAAACGTTTCAGTGAGTGCGGGTATTATTTTATATGAAGCGATGAAACAACGAAAAGGGATGAAATAAGCTACAAATAAGATCCAAACATTTCTGTAATTACTTTCTGAACTATCATTATTTTTCTAAAAAATTCTCCTAACTTTGCAACATGCCAAAAATAAGTAATAGAGGAAATAATATGCCTGCATCTCCCATCAGAAAACTGGTGCCTTATGCAGAGCAAGCTAAGAAAAGAGGAGTAAAAGTATATCATTTAAATATCGGTCAGCCCGATATCAAAACTCCGGAAGTCGCAATCAATGCCATACGAAATATCGATTTAAAAGTATTGGAATATAGCCATAGTGCAGGCAATGAATCCTACCGAAAAAAATTAGCCGCTTACTATACCAAACAAGGTATTGCAATCACTCCTGAAGAATTGATGATTACGGTGGGAGGCTCTGAGGCGATTCAATTTGCCTTGTATTCTTGTATGGATGCTGGTGATGAAGTGATTATTCCAGAACCTTTTTATGCCAATTATAATGGCTTTGCAACAGCTGGTGATATCGTAGTAAAACCAATCACGACTAAAATCGAAAATGGCTTTGCTTTACCTGCTGTTGAAGAGTTTGAAAAATTAATTACCCCTAAAACCAAAGCGATTATCATCTGCAATCCGAATAATCCTACTGGTTACTTATATACCAAAGAAGAATTGATGCAATTGCGTGAAATAGTTTTAAAGCACGACTTGTATCTGTTTGCTGATGAGGTGTACAGAGAGTTTTGTTATGATGGTAAAACGCATACTTCTATTTTAAATTTAGAAGGCTTAGAACAAAATGCAGTAGTAGTAGATAGTATTTCGAAACGATTCAGCGCTTGTGGTGCTCGAATCGGTTGCTTAATTACTCGTAATAAAGATTTGATTAATGCAGCGATGAAATTTGCTCAAGCTCGACTAAGTCCACCATCATTAGGTCAGATAGCTGGGGAAGCGGCATTAGACACTGATGAATCTTATTTCAAAGAAGTATATAACGAATATATCTCTCGTCGAAACAATATCGTAAGCAAATTAAATCAAATACCGGGGGTGGTTTGCCCAACTCCAGGGGGAGCTTTTTATGCCATGATTCAATTGCCCGTAAAAGACTCAGATCATTTTTGCCAATGGTTGCTCGAAGGCTTCGAACACGATAAAAAAACGGTTATGTTGGCTCCAGGAAGCGGATTTTATAA
>CANHVE010000180.1 GCA_947464015.1 Saprospirales bacterium
ATTAGAAAAAACACTTGTGTTGGAATTTCAACAAGATACATGTACACTAAACAATTCTCTAATAATTACATCATAAACAATCCTGCACTAGGAGTATTTGATACCGATTATGTAGCAAATAAAAATGTAATAAATGAATTTCATATTGGATTATTTTTTAGGAAATATTTTTTCTTGAATAGTCAATTTGCATTAGCAACTCATTTATCTACTAGCGCTAACTACAGTCTAATTAAATCAACTACACAATCTGATTTATTAAATAAAACAATTTACTCATATAACATTGCTTTTAATGTAGGATTAAGTCCTACTATGATATACTTCCCTCATCCACAATATGGTATTGAATTAAGTTATGGTTATATTGGATATAATTATAATGCTACATACTTTAATCATGAAAACATATCAAATGAAGACGGCTTTAAATTTAATTTTGGACCAAACACCCTACAATTAGGATTTCATTTTTATATGTTTAAAAAATCATCTACAACTAAAAAATAAAAAAACAATTATGGAATTTAGAAAAGAAAAAGACACCATGGGTATAGTAGAAGTACCTGCTCATGTATATTGGGGAGCACAAACCCAAAGATCTATTGAAAATTTTAAAATTGCTCAAGACACGAATAAAATGCCTCGTGAAATTATTGAAGCATTTGCCTATTTAAAAAAGGCTGCTGCAATCACCAATTTCGAAGCTGGCGTATTACCTGAAATTACTAAAAACTTGATAAGTCAAGTATGTGATGAAATATTAGAAGGTAAACTAAATGACCAATTCCCATTGGTAGTTTGGCAAACTGGTAGTGGAACACAGAGCAATATGAATGTTAATGAAGTAGTAGCATATAGAGCACACGTAATTCAAGGTGGAAGTTTATTAGATGAAAAAAAAGTAGTTCATCCTAATGATGATGTAAACAAATCACAAAGTAGCAACGATACTTTCCCAACGGCAATGCATATTGCAGCCTATAAAATTTTACGTGAAGTGACACTACCTGGTTTACATAAATTGAAAGATACACTTTCTTATAAATCTAAAGAATTTATGAAAGTAGTAAAAATTGGTAGAACCCATTTTATGGATGCTACTCCATTAACATTAGGTCAAGAAATAAGTGGTTATGTGTCTCAATTAGAACATGGAATAAAAGCAATAGAAAACACTTTAGAGCATTTAAGTGAATTGGCTTTAGGTGGTACAGCTGTAGGAACAGGAATTAATACTCCTGCTGGATATGATGTAAATGTGGCTAAAAATATTGCCGAACTTACGGGTTACCCTTTTATAACTGCACATAATAAATTTGAAGCACTTGCGGCTCATGATGCTATAGTAGAAGCACATGGTGCATTAAAAACAGTTGCGGTATCTTTAATGAAAATTGCAAATGATATACGTATGCTAAGTAGTGGTCCAAGATGTGGCATAGGTGAAATTTTTATTCCAGATAATGAACCAGGTTCTTCAATAATGCCAGGCAAAGTAAATCCTACTCAATGTGAAGCATTAACAATGATTGCTGCACAAGTATTAGGAAATGATGTAGCTATAAATATTGGAGGCGCTACTGGACATTTTGAGCTAAATGTATTCAAGCCAATGATGATTTACAATTTCCTTCATAGTGCACGTTTAATTGGAGAAGGATGTATTTCATTTAATGACAAATGTGCAATTGGTATTGAGCCATTACATGAGAATATCAAGACTAACTTGAATAATTCACTCATGTTAGTTACCTCTTTAAATACTAAAATAGGATATTATAAAGCAGCCGAAATTGCACAGACAGCTCATAAAGAAGGTAAAACTCTTAAACAGACTGCAATTGATTTAGGATATGTAACAGCTGAAGAATTTGATGAGTGGGTAAAACCTGAAGAGATGGTTGGTAAAATATAATTCCCTTACATTAAAAAAGCCTCTAATTATATAATTAGAGGCTTTTTTAATGTATAAGCGAAAAACACTATTTACCTATAAAAGAATTTAAATCATCAATACTACTTTCAAATTTGAATGCATCATTTACTTTGAAATAATTACCTACATCAAAGGTATGAGCATATGCATGTTTTGCAAAATCTAATCTTGAATCTTCGAATGAAAATAAATCCATAATTTGTTTTACTTGACTTGCAGTTAAGCAATTTGAATTAGCCACTTGTTTAGCAGTTGTAAGTTTACTTTCTTCAAATGATTTAGATGAAATACTTGCTTTTGCGCTATTAAAATCGGCATCTTTCATCGGCCATCCATTACAACCAGTTGGACCTGTATAACCACTCATATAAGGTTGTTCTGTTATCACTCCTCCATTGGTATTGGTATTCGTACTAGTTGTAGTGGTAGTAGTGCTATAAGTTGTGGTAGTGGTAGCATTTGAATTTAAATAAGGATCATTAATATTTACATTCATCCCTAAACCAACCCCATCCACATTTACATTTACATTTGCTCCAACATTACCATTTGTATTAATATTTGAATTTGTTGTACCATCATTTACTGTAGTAGTAGTTGTAGTTGTTGTTGTAGAATAGGTAATAGGAGCTTTAGCAACCGTAGTATATTTAATTTCTTTTACTCCTGGTTCAGTAGGAGGAGCTAATACCATAGCTACTTGTACAAACATTCTTAATGCTCTAGAACCATCTTTAGTGTTTATTATATGATAATTCGTTTCATAAGGTTGCCCTCTATCATCTTGGATATAGAGCATTTTTTTCTCAATCATAGGAATGTTTTTATCCTCAAAAATAATTTTAGCTGAATAATAAGGTGCTGTTAAATTGGTTACTTTAACATTCGTTTCAGGTAAATCATTTTGTCTGATACCATTAAGAATTAAATAAAATTTTTGACCATCTTCAGAAAAAACGATCAAATTTCCACTTAAACCATCATTAGGTCCGCCCATTTGAGCAAACATATTGGTACTGATAATTAAACTTGCGATGAATAGTAAAATTTTGTTTTTCATTATATTTAAATTTTTGTGACTTTTCCTAGACAACTAATATGCCAAAATTATTTAACAATTGCTTTATTTAACTCATTGATACTACTTTCCGTAGTAAATACATCATTTAGTTTAAAATAATTTCCTTTATCAATAGTATAAACATACGCATATTTAGCCAATTCCAATCTTGAATCTTCTAACTCAAATAATTTGACAATTGTTTTTACTTGAGTAACACTTAAACAGTTGTTGCTTATTATTTGTTTAGCAGACAACATCTTTCCTTCAGTAGTAGATCTTGCTTTTATACTAGAAATTGCGCTATTATAATCTTCTTCACCTAATATATTTCCTGAACAAGGTAAAGATACGGTAGTAGGTGCCGTGGTAGAAACTACGGTTGTAGTAGTTTGTTCGGTGGTAGTATTAGAATTGCCACCTGTATTAAAACTTACTGAACCTCCTAGTCCCCCTATATTTACATTTACCCCTGATTTGACAGGTTCAGTAGTGGTGGTTGTAGTTTGTTGAACGACTTGGTTTCCTGCATTTACTACTACAACTGTAGGTTTGTTTGTTTCGATATAACCTGGATAAGTTGTTTGTGATTTCCAATAAAGGCCCATTTCATCTTTATTGTTTTTTTTCAATACATAAGTTACATCCACAGGTGCTCCTTGAGCATCATGGACATTGAATATTTTCTTTTCTATATTCCCAATAGTACCATCAACAAACACAATTTTTATTGAATAATAAGATTGAGTTAAATTCAGCATTCGAACACGCTCAGCAGGTTCTTCATTTTTTTTCTCCCCATTAAGAAATACAGTAAACTTTTCACCATTTAGTGCGAAAATGGTACAATGTGAGTAAAATTCAGCTTGACTTATAAGACTGGTTAAAATAAAGGATAAAAAAAATAAAACTTTTTTCATGATGAATAAAAAAAATTAAAATTTACTAATCGCGTCTCTGCTAATAACAATACGTTGAACTTCGCTAGTCCCTTCATAAATTTGTGTAATCTTAGCATCACGCATTAATCTTTCTACATGATATTCTTTAACAAATCCATATCCTCCATGAATTTGAACCGCTTCAACAGTATGTTTCATAGCCACTTCACTTGCATATAATTTGGCCATTGCGCTAGCTGTATTATAATCTTTCCCTTGGTCTTTTAACACCGCCGCTTTATACACTAATAATCTGGCTGCCTCAATTTGAGTTGCCATATCAGCTAATTTAAATTGAATAATTTGATGATTGCAAATTTCTGTTCCAAAAGCTTTTCTTTGCTTACTATACTCAAGTGCTAACTCATATGCGCCTGCAGCAATACCTAATGCTTGAGCAGCAATACCAATTCTACCACCCGCTAATGTTTTCATGGCAAATTTAAATCCAAAACCATCTTCACCAATTCTATTTTCTTTAGGAACTTTTACGTTATTAAATAGCAAAGTATGCGTATCAGATGAACGAATTCCTAATTTATCTTCTTTTTTAGCAACTTCAAAACCAGGCATCCCTTTTTCAATGATTAATGCATTGATTCCTCTATGACCTAATTCTTTATTTGTTTGTGCTATTACGATATAAGTTGAAGCCATACCCCCATTTGTAATCCAGTTTTTTGTACCATTTACTAAGTAGTGATCACCCATATCAATAGCTGTAGTAGTTTGACTAGTAGCATCACTACCTGCTTCTGGTTCAGAAAGACAAAATGCACCAAGTACTTCTCCTTTAGCTAAGGCTGGAATATATTTTTGTTTTTGTGCTTCATTTCCATATTCTTGAAGTCCCCATAATACAAGTGAATTATTTACTGACATTATTACAGAGCAAGAATTATCGACTTTAGATATTTCTTCTAAAGCTAAAACATAACTAAGAGTATCCATTTCTCCACCGCTATATTTACCATCTATCATCATCCCTAAAAACCCAAGTTCTGCCATTTTTTTTACTTGTTCATGTGGGTAGCTCATAGTAGTATCTCTATCTATCACACCTGGTTTACAATCATTTTGGGCAAAATCACGAGCGGCTTGCTTAATCATTAAATGTTCTTCTGATAATTGGAATTGCA
>CANHVE010000181.1 GCA_947464015.1 Saprospirales bacterium
ATATATTTTCGAATACTAAATATCCATTGAAAAAATAGATTCGCGTGTTGCCGTTGAAGCAAAGTATAATTAGTTGACGCTACAAAACTTTGATAAGCGATTTTTTTTCGATCGTAATAATTTTTCGAATCAAATTCAAAGGGATTTTTTACAGACTCAATCTCTAGGATATTGGCTTTCACTGCAATCAAATCGCCATACGTCAAACATTTGATAGCCTGTGTATCTTGAATAAATAAATGGATTAATCCATGTACTTGATAGCTACTTGAATCTTTTGCAATCGAAACAATTTTTGCAGTAGTGCTCACTCCATTTTTAGTTGCTTTTAAATCTGCTTCTATCAACGCCTGATAATAAACTGCTTTATTTGTTGCGGGTAGAAAGCTTGCAAAATGGGATGGTGTAATATATTGTTGTTGCAAACCAGTCAATAAATTGCCCAATACCAAAAGCATGATAAAAATAAATACGCCTGTAAAATATCTAAACTTAAATGCGAAATGATGTGCTTTTGTTAAGATTAAATACAATGAAATAATGGCAGCTAGTATAAATAGAATAATGGCTAGTATTAAAGGAATCGCTACTACTTGATAGGATATTATTCCAAGTATAAATAATAGCACAATCCGAATAAACGGTGCATGTCCGAGTATTGTTTTCATGGGTGTTTTGTTTATCACTTTCTATCAATGCTCATGCATGAATACTCAAACAGACATAATTCTAGCACTTCAATTTTTCAATCGAATTTGAATATTTACATCTTGCTGTTATCGATTTGTATAAAGTGGCTTAGGTTTTATACACTTGTAGATTCATGAATGGGGGTACATTCATAGAAAGTATTTTTTCATGTTTATGTGAACTGTACAATCTTAATAAATACATTTATTTTGATTGTGCAGAAAATTTATTTCAATACACTTCGTGCAATTAATTCTTTCATAATTTCATTGGTACCTGCGTAAATACGTTGAACTCTAGCATCTGCCCAAGAACGAGCCACTTGATATTCCCAAATATATCCATATCCACCATGCAATTGTACGCATTCATCAGCTACTTCACATTGCAATTCACTCAAATAATATTTAGCAGCACTTGCACCTGCTCCATCTAATTTTTTCTCGCAATGCAATTCTACACATCTATCTGCATAGGTTCTACCCACACTTACTTTCGTTGCTAATTCGGCTAATTTAAAACGAGTATTTTGTAATTCTGAAATAGGTTTACCAAAAGCTACTCTATCTTTTGTATATTGAATAGTAGCTGCTAAGGCACATTCCGCCGCAGCAATAGCGCCTAATCCAACCACCAAACGCTCTTGAGCCAACTCTGTCATCAAGTAGACAAAACCTTTTCCTTCTTCGCCAATCAAATTTTCTTTAGGCACTTTTACATTTTCAAAAAATAATTCACAAGTATCTTGCGCATGTAAACCTGCTTTTTCAAATGGTTTTCCTTTCGAAAATCCAGGAGCATTACATTCCATTAATAATAAACTGATTCCTTTTGCGCCTATGCTAGGATTGGTTTTTACGGCTACTACAGCAATATCACATAAATATCCATTGGTAATAAATGTTTTGGAACCATTCACTAAATAATGATCGCCCATGTCAACAGCAGTCGTTCGCATACTCTGTAAATCGCTACCAGCGCCTGGTTCAGTCATCGCTACTGCAGCAATATACTCACCAGTCACCATTTTAGGAATATATTTTTCTTTTAAATGTGCCGAACCAAAATCTAATATATATGGAGCCACAATATCGCTATGTAAAGGATAACTAATCGCAGGACCAGCACATCCACTTATGGCAATCTCTTCTGATACAATTGCATTGTATTTAAAATCTTTGATACCTAATCCACCATATTCTTCAGGTGCTTGCATACACAATAAACCTGCTTCACCCATTTTTAACCAAGATTCGCGACTTACCATCTTATCTTTTTCCCATTGGGCATTATAAGGTAGTATTTCTTTGGCTACAATTTCTCTAACGGTTTGTTTGAAAAGTTCGTGTTCTTCGTTGTATATATTTCTAGCTAACATATCGTGTTCTGTATTTAATATCAAATATAAGTAATCAAACTCAAATAGAAATGTTTTGTTTCGTATTCAAATAATTATATTCGTTTATACTCATTTAGCAGTGGGCTCCTAAACAAAAAAACTTCATACGAGGTATGAAGTTTTTTCAGATGAATTTATTTTTTATATGATTAATCTAATACTTTACTCGTAATTTTTTTCGCATTACGTTTAATCATATTCGCATTTTCACTTACTTTATCAGTAAAGGAATTAGCTGTTTTAGTCACTGTATTGGTCACTTTCAACGCTCCTTCCGTAACTTTCAATGCCCCTTTTGTAACCATATCTGGATTTTCATTTAACATCAATGGATTCAATATTTCTAAAGCATGCTTCACCATGTTAAAGGCCTTACCTACATTTGATGGAGTTGGGAATTTGATATTATCATTCACTCCAAAAAAGGCAACGGAGAAGAAATGTTTTAATAAAGTGGTACGCTCTCTATTCACTGCCGACAATAACGAAATAGGCTCTTTATAATAATTTTCGCCTTTTTTCAAATATTCAAAACAAGCTACTTTCAATTGTGGATCTTGAACTACGCCATATAAAGCATCCGCTAAAATATTTACGGTTGCATTATTACTATGATGTTTTTCATAATATTCGTGAACCGTATCAAATAATGCTTTTTCATTATTCATATCAATTTGAAGCAATAATCTACCTAATGAATGAATATCTGTCAATGCTACGGTCATACCGCCGCCAGTCAATGGGTGACGCATATTCAACGAATCGCCTAATAATACGGCTCCTTTTTTTAATTTAGGTTGTGCAGGTACATATTGCGCAGGCATTACTTTAAACTTGCCTTCGTCAACAGCATCCATATAAGAAGGTAGAATTTCTTCCGGCAATTCTTTCGCTAATTCATTTTTTAAATAAGCAATCAACTCTGGACTTTTCTTAGGCATATTGGTTTCAGGAAATGAAATCAACATTCTACATTCACCTGTTGCAATTGGATAAGCCAATACTGGACCCGAATCGCATAAGATTACATGTCCGTGATCTGGATAAGGTAATTGTGGATTCTTTAATACCAATCCTAAAAAATAAGAATTGATAGTGTGTGTGGCATCCGATAATTTTTGACGGAAAAACGAAAAGGCTCCATCACAAGCTACCGTTAAAGGCGCATGTATATATTGCTCCTCTCCCGTTTTTTTGTCTTTATATTTTAATCCATAAATATGCTGATCATCTTCAATAAAATCAGTCACCGTGCCTTCAATCAAGGTTACATTTTCTAGTGATTGAATATAATTTCGAATCGAAGAAATAAATTTTCCATATCTAAAACCTCTTCCTTCATATACTTTCGCGGCGTTTTGAGGATAATTTAATTGAATACGTTCTTTACCTAAAAACAAACCATATCCTTTTACTTTTTGTGCATCTATACCTTCAACTAAATGTTCCAGTTCCATATCACACAATTTTTCTACACCACCTGGTTGCAACAATTCACCGATGATACCATCTTGTTCGATCATCATTTTTTCAACAACGGCAACTTTCTTCCCATTTTTTCCTAAGTATGCAGCTAGAACTCCACCTGCCAAACCTGCGCCAATAATGCAAACATCAAATTCTTTATTAGTATTATTCATATTGAATCGGTTTTACGTTTAAAAAAATTAAGAAACCATTTTATAAATCAAATGCTGAAAATCGTACGAAGGATTGTTCCAATCTATAGAACAAACACGTTTGATATATTCTACTTGCGATTTTATTTTTTCGTAATGTGGATCATTTGGATTGAGGTTATTCTCAATTTTAATCGCACATTTTTTAAATTCGAATAATAAATTTTCAAAGTCATTGGTATAGTACATCAACTTCGCTCCTAAGCCTTTTCTAATTTTTACATTTGATGTAAATACATCTGGATTATTGTATACTTTAGCAAGTGTAGCAATAGCCATCACTTGAGGAATGGCGCAAAATCTAAAGATTTGTTTATTCTTCAATTTACTCATATAAGTAATACAATCAGGCACGTGCTGTAATGCGTTTGATACCAATTCATTTAAACAGGCTAATGAATTAGGTTCGTAGGCTTTTTTTTCAAAATTGCCTAATACAGGTTCGTATTTACTCCATACATCGCTTGGCCAAAATATTCTACCCGATTCTAAATCTTCATGATAATCGCGAATGATATTGGTTTTTTGTAAAAACAATCCCATTGAGTTAGATAAGTCATCTTCGGTTTGTAAGAAATTGGATTCTAAACCTGAGGCGGAAAATAATCCTGATAAACCAATACCTACTAAGCCTGCTACATAATGACAATACAAATCATAATCTGCTAAACTATTTACTTTTTTCTCCGCAAAATCAGCCATTCCATTTCCCATACGCTTAGTGATGTCTGAAATCACTTCTCTATAGGCTGGTTTAAGGCTTTTATAAACCTTAATCACTTGATCGAAATGTTTTAAGAATACTCTGTAATCGGCCGAATCACCTACATTTTCAATGTTCCAACCATCTATTTCACATTTCTCGTAAAAGGTTCGTAATAAAGCCAACTTAGCTTCTTGATTAAAATCCATATCATCTTCAATCGAATCTAATCCACGTAATACCAAATAGAAAATACAAACAGGGTCGCGCAATTCAACTGGCAACTGCTGTATCACTACGGCAAAGGAACGAGATACTTTGGAAAGTGAAACATAACAGAAATCTCTGTCATTCAATCCAATCACCAATGAATCTAGCGATTCTTTAGGTTGTTTAATTCTTTCTTTGAATTTTAGATTGTACATCGCCTTGATTTCCCAAGGGTGCATAAACGAATTAAAAAGCTCTTTAACCATTTTTAGTTAAATTAATATTTTTATTAATAAAATAATTAATTCAATAGTTATCCCAAACTATAGATAGGAGCATTTCGCTGGTGGTGTATATATCACTAATCTAGGGGGAAAAGTGATATGTAG
>CANHVE010000182.1 GCA_947464015.1 Saprospirales bacterium
CCGATATTTTCTATCAAACAGGAGATGTTCGACAAGCTATTAATTTTACTTCACAAGCATTTTCTAATACCGAACTGAATATTGATTCTAAAGTTAATATTCTCTATCAGTATATCAATAATTATAAAACAAAAAAAAGTGAATTTCAAGATGCTTATCAATTAGCAAAAATACTACGAACCACCTATCCAACTGATGCAAAAGCATACGCCATTAGTGGTGATTTATGTTTTATTGATGGCAATGATAGCTTGGCTTTGTATTATTATGTACAGTCGGTTGAGTATAAAAAAGATGTTTATACTGTTTGGCAACAAATACTATTACTCTCCAGCGAACAACAAAAAAATGATTTATTAAAAAAATACTCCGAAGAAGCTATCGAGTTATTTCCCTTACAACCACTTCCCTATTATTTTAATGGTATCGTTATGTACCAATTGAAAAGATACAGAGATGCTGTGAATGTATTGCAAGAAGCCTATAAACTGGCAAGAGAGAATACCTCTTTAAAAACCCAAATATTTGCAAGTTTGGGCGACAACTATCATGAAATGGGAAATCATAAAGTTTCAGATTCATGCTTTGAAGCTTCATTAAAACTAAATCCTTCAAACACCTATACGCTTAATAACTATGCCTATTATCTTTCATTGCGAAATGATCAATTGTCAAAAGCAAAAGAATATGCTCAGATGGCTATTAAGATTGATAGCTTAAATCCTAATTACTTAGATACCTATGCTTGGATATTATTTCAATTAGGGGAATATCCTAAGGCAGAAGAATTTCAACTAAAAGCTCTACGCAATAGTGATTTGACTGACCCTATTTTATTTGAACATTATGGCGATATATTATTTAAGAATAATAAAACTGATGAAGCGCTTAAATCTTGGATAAAAGCGAAAGAAAGAGGATCTGTTTCTATAACTATAGAAAAGAAAATAAGTGATAAAAAATGGTATAACAATGAATTACCATAAACATTTTGCGCTCTATTTTATTTTAATATCAACTATTTGGCTTTGCACTCAATGTAGCATAACTAAAAATAATACAAGTAGTTCCTCCAACTATAAAAGTTTTAATTATAAAACCATTGATGCTAAATCCTCAGGTATTTATAATGATGCATTTAATGAACAAAATTTCAATGCTTATTTTAGAATAGAAAAAAACAAGTATATCTGGGTTTCATTAACTGGACCATTGAGTATAGAAGGAGCCCGTTTATTAATAAAACCCGATACGGTTGCCCTCATTGATCGAATCAATAAAATCTATTATTCAGGCTCTTATAAAGCATTTCAACAGAAATATCATATTCCTCTTGCATTTGATGAAATACAACAAATACTGGTGGGCGATATTATTATGGATGCACAAAAAGAAAACTGTGTATTGACTAATGATTTGCAAGTATGTACGATCAAAAATGATAGTGCTGTATTTACCTATATGTTCAATCCTAAAAACTATACACTTGAAAAAATGCGTGTAAAAGATAGATTTAGCGTACGTGAACTAAGCATTAAATTTGCATCATACCAAATAATAAGTGGCAAACTATTTTCGTTTAATAAGGAATTTGAGATCAATACACAAAATGAGTTACTTAAACTACAATTGGATTTTAATAAAGTGGAGTTCGATAAAACAATCGACTGCAGTTTTAATATTCCCGAAACTTATCAAAAAAGTAGTTTTTAGTCTAGTACTAATCAGTTTTTTCTCCGCTATTCTCTTTGCACAAACCTCTAAAACTACCAACAATAAAAAGAACTTAGAAAATAAATATTCTACTTTATTGAATGATATCAAAATATTAGAGCAAAATTTATCTAAAACTACGAATGAAAAAAATGCTTCAATGCAACAATTGCAATCTATTTCTAAAAAAGTAGAAATGCGTTTAGCTTTAATTAATAATATCAATTTACAAGTAGTAGAGCTTAATAAAGATATTCAAGAAAAAAACACCTCTATTTCGTTGATGAGTGCTGACTTGTATAAACTCAAAAATCAATACGCTAATACTTTAAATTTCCTTTATAAAAATATGGTTGATGATAATATCATTACCTATGTTATCAATGCAGAAAGCATGAAGGATGCCTATAATAGATATTTATTATTTAAGAAATATACGGAGTATAATGAATTTCAATCTCAAAAAATAATGAATAGCATTCAAAGTTTGAATGATAAAATTCAAGCTTTAAATATTGCTAAAGCAGAAAAAACAAAAATGATGGCTAATGAAAAAGAACAAAAAGCCAAGTTAGAAATTGAAAAAAAACAAAAAGATGCCCTAGTAAAAAAATTAGTACTTGATGAAGCGAAAATTAAAAGCGCTGTAATCAAAAAAAATAAAGAAGCCAAAGAATTAAATGCTCAAATCCAAAAAATAATTGATAAAGAAATAGCGGAGGCTAAAAAAAGAGCCGCCGCTAAAGCTAAAACAGTTGCTAAAACAACAACAACTACTACTTCAAAAACTACTACAACAACTAGTGGTAGCACTGCCAAACCAATCACTAAAGAGAATGATGCTACGCTGAACTTAACTCCTGCTGAACTTACTTTATCCAATGATTTTGAATATAATAGAGGCAAACTTCCTTGGCCAGTTGAAAAAGGTACTATTACTAATAGTTTTGGTCGCCATCCACATGCGTTTTTAAGCGAAGTAATTGTAGAAAATAATGGAATTGATATAAAAACTACTCCTGGCGCAAATGTGCGAAGTATTTTTGAAGGTACTGTTATCAGTGTATTCTTTATGTCTTTTAATCAAAATTCTGTTATTATAAAACATGGGGAATACTTTAGTGTATACTCTAATCTTAAAACGGTAAATGTGAAAATCAATAGTAAAGTAACAACCAAACAAACCATTGGTACCGCTTATACCAATCCATCTGATAATACTACCAATGTGCATTTAGAACTTTGGAAAGGTCATATCAAATATGATCCAGCTCTTTGGATTCGTACACAGTAATGATATAAAAATAGAAGGGTAAATCTTAATCAATAAGATTTACCCTTCTATTAAAAACCTGAAATACACCTATTATTGTATAACTTCTCTATTTTAGTTTAATCTAATTTTATAACAGTTGCATATAGAATTTGTACAGATAATCTAACGTATTTAAAAAGCATACATAAATTATAGATACAACAATTTTAGCCGTTTTATCAGTCTTTCTCAAGAAATATATCATCATATAATTTAAATGCACCAGAAAAATACTTAGGGCATGTAAAAAATATTTATAGAATCAATATATGAGTTACAACCTACTGAAACAATAAGGAAATACAATAATGACAGGCAACATACTACTTTTTTTGAATTTGGGGATTATAAAGAATGGTTGACAGATTTGTAATTATGTTGAATTAAACTTGTATATAAACTACACTCTTGGTATCGAAAAAATCCTCTTTAAAAAAATCTTTGATTGGATAAACCACTGAATATTTTTTGTGTTTTTTTAATTCTTCTTTTAAATCACCTCCTTTTAAACATAAGATACCATTAGGTAATTTATTTTTATGGGTATGGTGAATCAGTTTTTGAGTCCAACGCAACAAATCATCAACGGGTGCTACCGCTCTATTACAAACAAAATCATATTTCGTTTTGAGTGATTCACAGCGTATATTTAGGGCTTGTACATTTTTTAAACCTAATTGCGTAATAAGATCATTGACCACCATGATTTTTTTACCAATACTATCCACTAAAGTAAATTCACAATCAGGATAAAAAATGGCTAATGGGATACCAGGAAATCCACCTCCACATCCAACATCTAATATTTTTGTTCCTGGTTCAAACGACATGACTTTACAAATGGCTAAAGAATGCAATTGGTGATTGATTTCAAATGATTCTGTATCCTTCCTACTAATTAAATTAATTTTTGTATTCCACTCTAAAAGTAATTCTTTATGTTGCTGGAATAATGCTAATTGATTTGCGCTAAGGTTGGGGAAATAATGTTGTAATATAGACTCTTCCATACGGCTTAATCTAAATATAAAGTATCTAAACCTCTCTTTTTCATTTCTATAAGCAAGGCTTCTTTGGCTCTGTTCAATTGCCCTTTTAAGGTTCCAGAAACTAATCCTAATTCGGTTCCAATTTCTTCATACGACTTTTCTTGAAAAAATCGCATCTCCAATAATTCTTGATAATGCGGTTTTAATACTTTTATAGCATCCCGAAGTTTGGCATAAAATTGCTCTTTGATTAATTTAGTATCGGGCGTTATATCTTTATCAGCAATTTCTACCGATTGAGGTTTATCATCATCATTATCAGCGTTCGTATCTACTTGAATGGTGATGCCTTTTAGTTTTTTATTCCGTAAGAAATCGATAGAGGCATTAGAGGCTATTTTATGTATCCAAGTACTAAACGCAAAATCAGTACTGTATTTATCTAAATTTTTATAGGCTTTAATAAAGGTAGCAGATAATACATCTTCAGCATCTTCTCTACTATGTACAATCTTTAAACAAACCATATACAAAGAATCTTTATACTTCTTGTGTAATTTGTTCCATGCAGATTCATCGCCTTCTTGCAAAAATTTTTGCACTAAGAAAGCATCTTCTTTCATTCGTTCTGATGGTTGATTTGTTTCTACCACGTTTTATTTTTCTTAGTCAAATATAATGGATGAATCATAATTTGATAGCATAAATATACTATGTCTAAAATAAATACAGGTATTTTACTCCTGAAATGTAGCTTTTCGGCACAATATGTTTTTACTAACATACTACTTGTTAAATACCCCAAAAATAAAATAGTAGTACTTATGAAAAGATGAGGTATAAATAAAATAATATAAATATAACTGAGCACTAAAAACAATAGGCTAATTGGGTAGGCTGCTAACACTAATTTATCTAGCCATTTATAATAATATCCAGTAGAAATATGCCTTGTTTTTTGTGCTAAAAATGCTTGAAATGGTTCCTTACTTTCAGAGTATACAAAACTCTTTTTATCAATATTAATTCGAGTATTAAAACGAGTTGAGGC
>CANHVE010000183.1 GCA_947464015.1 Saprospirales bacterium
ACCTGGATAACCTTGTTCGCCATATGCATATAAATAAGGGATTAAGAAAGTAGCTTTAGTTCCTATAGCTATATGTTCAAATCCGATATCCCATCCAGAAATCACTTGCCCAGCACCTACGTTAAATTGAAAAGGTTTGCCACGGTCCAATGACGAATCAAATTTCCTGCCATCTTTAAATTTTCCTGTATAGTGTGCTGTAACCATTTGACCTGCTTTAGGAATAGCGCCACTTCCTTTTTTTGTGATATCTATATATATACCATCTACTTTTTTAGCATTTGGATAATTTTTTGCAACCCAAGCATCAAAATCACCTTCTTTTTTTGCATTTGCTAGTCCATTTGCAAAAATGGATTTCGCATCAAATGCTTTTGCTTTTTCACCCACTCGTTCGATGGTAATCGACTCAATTTTATCTCCTTGTGTAATTTTATTTACGATATCTTGACCTTTTGTTACATGACCAAATATGGTATGTTTTCCATTTAACCATTCAGTTTTTACATGTGTAATAAAAAACTGAGAGCCGTTAGTACTAGGACCAGAGTTAGCCATAGCTAGTATACCAGGACCAGTAAATGTTAAAGAAGGGTCAAACTCATCTTGAAAGCTATAACCTGGACCACCCATTCCTGTTCCTTGAGGATCACCACCTTGAATCATAAAATTTTCTATGACTCTATGAAAAATTAATCCATCATAAAATGGTTTGCCAGCTGCTTTCACTTTATTAGGAATCGTTCCTTCTGATAATCCAATAAAATTGGCAACTGTAATAGGTGTTTTTTCAAATTCTAAATCACAAACAATTTCTCCTTTATTGGTTTTGATATGAGCATAAATAAAATCTGTTTTTTGCATAGTTGTATTATTTTCTTGTGTATTAGTTTCGTTAGAAGTTGAATTTGCTTCGTTAGATATTTCCGTTTTCGGTTTTGTTTTGCATGAAAACAAAATGGTTGAAGCGATGAATATGTATACTATTTTTTTCATTTAGTTATAAGTATTTAGTGTGCAAATATATATCTATCCGTTTTGTAAAAATAAATTTTCAAACTTTTTAACTGTATTTTCTAGTGAATCGCGCATCATACCACCACTAGCATTTTTATGTCCACCACCATTAAAATGTTCACGAGCCAATATATTTACATCAAAATCTCCTTTGCTTCTGAATGAAATACGAATTTGCTTATCTTTCTCTCTAAAAAAAGCACATGCTTGTACATTGGCAATTTTTAAAGGATAATTGGCCAAGCCTTCTGTTTCTCCATCCTGTATATCAAACTCTCTTAATTCTTTTTCACTTACGGCAATATATGCCACATTCGTATTAGGGATAATGTGCATTTTATTCATAATACAAAAACCGAAAAATCTTAAACGAGATTCAGTAAAACAATTATATACTTGATTTTGTACCGTATCAGGGTCTGCTCCTTTACTTACTAATACTCCTACAATTTCATGCACACGCTGAGTAGTACATTTAAAAGCAAACGATCCTGTATCGGTTAATATCGCTGTATACAATAAAGTAGCTATATCTGCATCAATTTTATCTTCTTCACCCATAGCCAATATCATCTCAAAAATCATTTCACCTGTACTACTTTTACTAGTATCACTATAAGTTAAGGTTGGATAATCTTCGGGAAACAAATGATGATCAATCATTATTTTTACCGCTTTACTGGCTTTAACCACTTCACCAAACTCATCCATTCGATCGAGCGCATTATAATCTAAGCTAAAAACAATATCTGCACTATAGACTAAGTTTTTTGCATAATCTTTCGATTTTTCATAGATGATCATTTGCTTATTTAAAGGCAACCAACTATAGTATTCAGGCATCCCATTAGGAGAAATATAATCTACTGAATGTCCTAATTTTGTTAAGATTTTAGTCCATGCTAAGGAAGAACCTAAAGCATCTCCATCAGGATTTTTATGTGAAGTGACAACTATTTTTTTCGGTTTTTGTAAGTACTCTTTTAGTTCGTTTATATTATTCTGTTTAAACACTTTTGCGATTTTCTATTGTTTATTAATTTTTTGCGTTTGAATAGCTTTACCAAATTCATTCTCTATTTGTATTGTATAATTTCCACTAGTCAAATGACTTAAATCAATGCTTGATGAATTATTTAAGCTCGTAGCATATACTAATGCAGCGTTTGTATTATATACTTTCAAATTCATCTGTATTGGGCTACTACTTTCAATATTTACAATGCCTGTAGTATTAGTTGGGTATATCGAAAGGAGCTTTGTATTTTCTATGGCTGCTACATTTAAAGATAAATCTTTTGTAATGTTACCTACTTTATTTAATATCCAATTATTTGGATCAACAGTGATATCAGTCATCGTTAAATTAGATGGAATAGTCATAATAAAATCATCACTATTTGTATTGATATTAATTTTTATAGTTGTATCTGAACTAGCGCCTATCAATTTCAATTCAAGTGGAGTTTTAAATAATGTAGTAATAGTGGTAGAAGTAGTATGAGCTACTTTTAGATATAATTGGTTTCCTACTTGATTCCAATTGACATCATAGGTTGGATAACCTTCTCCATAAAACCATTGGTTCATCCAATCGTTTAATATTACACCCGTAACAGATTCCATAGTATTTTTAAAATCAATTGCTGTTGCTGTACTATTTTTATAAGTATTTTGATAAGTTCTCAAACCTAAGAAAAACAAGCTATCATTATTTACTAAAAAGCGAAGTGTGTGAATGATAGCAGAACCTTTATCATAGGTAAGTCTACTACTAAATATTCGATTTACATTCGTACTATCTGTAAACCAAACACTACCACCTGGTTGACTCATTACACTATTATGTACATTCAACATTTTAGCGGCTTTAGTACCAGGAAAATAATGTTCGTCAGCTAAGTATTCGCAGTAAGAGGCAAAACCTTCATTCACCCAAATATCTTTCCAAGTTTGACAAGTAACATTATCACCAAACCATTGATGACCTAATTCGTGTGCATCAATTTCGAAATCAAAAAAACCTTGACTGGTCATCGTTTGATGTTCCATACCTCCACTAAATGGGGCTAAACAATGTCCATATTTTTGTTGAGCAAAGGGATATGGACCAAATATAGTAGAGAAAAATTCTAAAGTATATCCGGTTGTATCTATCAAGCCTTTGAAAGTCGGAAGAGTTAATGGATTATTGTATACATAATTTTGAAACAATACAGAATCACTTCCTAGGGGATGAACGTAAGTGCTATAGTCTATATAGTTAGCTGTTGCCACTGAAATTAAATAATAATCAATCGGGTGAATATTTTCCCATTGAAATTGTCTTTTACCACTTGGAAGAATCACTATATTTTTTAATAGTCCGTTTGAGCCACACATGCTTGGCGTATCACAAGTAGCGTATACAAATGAGGAATCAATTTTATCGGTTAAATCTTGTTTACAAGGGAACCATTCTGCTGCTGAAAACGGCTGACTTAAACTCCAAGCCACTTTATTGCCCCAACGAGTTGAGCGACCATTACTATATCCATCTCCAATTGCTGAACTTCCGGCACCTGAAGTATAACCATTATAATATATAACAATATCTATGTCATCACCTAAATTATAAGTAAGTGGAAGAACCGCATACACATCATTTGTTCTTCTAATGTAAGGTAAGGTAGCAGCACCTATTTTTATGGAATCGATACGCATTGTACTTTGTAATTCAAATACGAATGTATCTAAACTACTAGAAAGTACACGTGCAATAGTGCGCACATTGCCTACTATAAAATTCGTATCTTTTGTTACATCTAATGTTAAATGATAAAATTTTACATCGTAGTTATTCATCAAAGCAGCTGATGCTGGAGATGTAGTTCTTTTCAACAAATTACTGGATATTTTCGCTTGAGAACAAAAATTTTCTTTTTGTGCATTACTATTAAAATAAAATAAAAGTATTAATATAGGTAATAATAAGTTTTTCATAGGACAAAGTTATTCAAAATGATGCAGTTATCAATAGAAATTAATTTGTTTTTATAGTTTTATTTCTCTAAATTTATATTCTTAATTAAAAGCCAATGAGAAAGATTTTACTAAGTAATTTATTTTTACTATTAATGGGGGTATTATACTCCCAAAAACCTGTTGTTTTAAACACAACAAATAAAAATATTTTCAATACCGACGTCTTTATAGAGAACAAAGGTCAATATAACCAAATGACTCCATATGGTGACCAAGTACTCTATGGAATAGATCATTTTAGCGCTAAAATATTTTTTGCAAAAAATGCAATTATCTATAAGTATGATTTCTTTAAAAATGATGGCCATGAAGCTCATGAAGAGCTAGAACATGCACAAGGAAAAGAATTAGAAGAATTACGAAAAAAATACGCCGATAATATTAGTACTAAGTATTTGGTGGCTGAATGGTTGAACACCAATAAAGATGTAACTATTGAGACATCCGAAAAAACAAATAACTATTATAGTTATGGCAATGCACAACAACAAGCTTATGGGTATAAAACAATCACTTATAAAAATATTTATGATGGAATAGATATCGTTTATACTATTGATGGGGATAAAGGAATTAAATATACTATCTATGCTCAACCACATGCTGATTTATCCAAAGTGCAATTTTCATATGGAGGAGATCTAAAATCTATAGATCTTATTAAATCTAATATTGAAGTAGGAATTGGCAATGTAAAATTAAAAGAAGAAGCTCCACACTCCTTTTATGAAGATCGTACTAGTATTGAAAGTAATTTTAAATTAGAAGAAAATACAGTTCATTTTGAATTCCCAAAAGGATATGATGCATCTAAACCTATTATTATAGATCCATGGATAGTACCAGTTACTACACTGGCAGGTGCTGTAATAGCTGTAAATAAAGGATTTGATGTTGATTTCGATTTTGATGGCAACTTATATGTGTATGGTGGAGGGGGTGCTGGTTCAACAACGGCAAGCAATCAAAAAACGGCTAAGTATACTGTAGCTGGTTCATTGATGTGGACATTCATGGGTGGCT
>CANHVE010000184.1 GCA_947464015.1 Saprospirales bacterium
ACATATCGAAGATATTCAATGGCTCAGTAGGATAGCCTTCTAGCTGAATGAGTACTTGATGATTGGCAGGATTGGGATACATAATCATACGCATGATTTGATTAGAAATCATACCACCAACTACTTGCACGGTAGTATGAATAATCGAATCACAAGCATTCACATTGCTTAATATATCAGTATACAAACCACTGCGTGTATAGGTATGTGTACCTACTCGTATGCTCTCACCACTTTCAATGGTATATGATTGTGTGATTGTACTTGGTGTATTACAAATGCTATTTGTTACTGTATTCGTTACCACCGGTGCATTCAAATCAAATAGGATAGAAGCTGTATTATGAATTTGAGAGCCTTCACTTAACCCAACATTTGGTTTGATACGAAATTGCACCCAACCATGACTAGCAGGTTCGTTGCTGGCACTATCTTCTAACATAATACTTAAGAAATTAAATCGCACCGAACGATTGCTATTAAACACATTCATAAATTGATTATGACTTGCCCCCATCACTTGAATAGAATTAATATCTAAATGAGTATCGATGGTATCCCATACATAAATATTTTCGGCATAACTAGTACCTGTATTTTGGAAATGAATGGTATAATACATCCAATCTTGATCAGTGGTGATTGTACCACTCGGACTAACTTCTTTGATATTAGGATCGTAAGAAGTACGTACTTCAATACATTGTGAAAATGTATTATTAGTCGGTACTCTATCACCTGTGATTGGGTTGACTTCTATATTAAAACAAACTAAATCACCTGCTAATGCAGAAGAATCAACAAAGAAATTGGGTTTGATCGCTTCATTAAAATCTAATAATGAGAAATCTGTTATATTCCAAACCAATCGATTGGGCAATATAGTATCTGGTATTAATGTTCCCGCACTTACACCTGTATAATGCATAGGTCCACTATAGTCTAGACTAATTTTTCCAGCGATACTGGTACAATGCACTCCATATAAACTAGCCATATCACCCACATGTAATCCGAAATATGCAAAATTAGCAGGTCGAGTAAATATACTATTTAATATTAGTCCTGTAGTACCGACATCAAAACCAGGTTTACATTGAAAGGCAAAGTTTCTATCTGAATAATATAAATGTGATGAATCAATAGTTATGGTATCATATCCTGAAATGGGACAAGAAACCATAAAAGGAATATCAGTTGTATCTATGTTAGTTGTATATGTATCACTACTTAATGTGTCAAACGAGTATATGCCATTAAAGTAGATATTCGTATGTTGAATAGTACTAGTCCCTCGATTTAAAAACACTGAAATATTGCTAATTCTCGATTCAGAAGTATCCATAATACAATCATGATCATTATCTAAATAAGCAAAACCATTTATTGCAACATTGGATGGACATGTATGTATATATGGATTACAAAAAGGATAAGTACCCATAGGAGGTGAAATAGTAGATAAACTTGTCGGGAAATTTGGAAGACAAGTGACCAATGTACTGTCATAATTTAGCTGGGATAAACTAATAGGTAGAAAAGGAATACAATGTACTGGGTTATTAGCTATGTCTAGTTCAATAAGATTATCTGGTAAAATAGGCAAATTTGTAATTGAATTATGATTGCAATGAAAAAAGTTCAAAAAGTCTGGTAGAACTGGTACACTAGTTAATAAATTATTATTACAACTTAATTCATTAAGATAATTAGGTAAAATTGGTAAACTACTTAATAAATTACCACTACAACTAAATGTAAAAAGTGATATAGGCAGAGTTGGTAGACTTGAAATGAAATTAGAATCACAATTCAGAAATTGTAATGAACTTGGTAATGTGGGTAAGCTAGTAAGATTATTATTAGTACAATCAAGAGTTATAATATTTACTGATAAAGTAGATATTGATGTTATATTATTAAAACTACAATCTATATTAGTTAAATAGGATGGTGAAGTAGGTATACTAGTTAATAAATTGTGAGTACAATATAAAAAGTTTAATGAACTAGGTAATGAAGGTAAACTACTAATAAAATTAAAATCACAATATAATTCATTTAATGAACTGGGTAAAGTAGGTAAACTTATAAGTAAATTTCGGGAACAATTTAAAACGTTTAATGTACTAGGTAAAATTGGTAAGCTTGTTAAATTATTATAACTGCAATTTAAATTGATTATAGTGCTAGGTAAAGTAGGTAAACTAGTTAAATTATTATAACTGCAATTTAATTCTTCAAGACTAGTAAAATATTGTATTCCTTCAATACTGTTAATTGATAATAAATTGCAAGAGATATATGTTGAAAGGGTTACAAAACCCGAACTGATATCCAAACTATCCCCACATATATCAAATGGACAACCCATACTTACTAAATAAGCTCTAAAATTCGCATCCGGTATATATCTATAGGTTTGACTTTGAATGGAAGAAATAGATAATAGAAAAAAAATGCTGAGTAGTAAATATTTTTTCATGTGTTGGAATTATGTTTTACTAAAATACAAAATTCAAACGAAGTGGCAAAAACTAATTGATAAGTGGCTATTTAAATAAATTTTCTTTCTGATTGGCTAATAGCTAAATCATTGATACTGGCATATCTTTTTTGCATATAACCTAAGGCATCAAACTCCCAATTCTCATTGCCATAGGCTCTCCACCAATGTCCTTGCGCATCTTGATACTCATACTCAAAACGCACCGCAATACGATTCTCATGATAACACCACAATTCTTTTTTTAATTTATAATGATTTTCTTTCGCCCACTTGCGCTCTAAAAATGCGATGATCTCTGCTCTACCTTTGATAAATTCATTTCGATTACGCCATTCACTATCTATCGTATACGCCTTGGCTACTCGCTCAGCATCCTTGCTATTCCAAGCATCTTCTGCTAATTGAATTTTTTGTTTGGCAGTCTCCAACGTAAATGGGGGTAGGGGATGACGAGCTTCTTCCATGTAAAATAGTTTGATTGATTACAAAATTAAACTCACCAAAGTACTCAATTCTTTTGCACGTATTTCATCATTTTTACTGATATAATAATGCAATAAATTCTTGAGTAATAATTTGATGATGCGCTTATCCGAACAAGGCGCGAAATAATCATTCTTAGGTGTCATTTCAACTTTAGAAAGATATTCTTCTATTTCACTTTTAGTGAAAATACTTCCTTTCTGATGGGTATTGATATAGAATATCACCTGACGTTTATGCTCTTCGTCGCTTTGCGTAAAATCGATATTGCTTCTACAAAATACCAATGCAAAATGATTCGGTAAATTCAATCCATACACTGGCAAATCTAATTTACGAGCCAATACGATATACACCAATCCCATTAAAACAGGATGTGCATTATGCGTCTCGAAAAATTTATTGATAAAGAAATCGCTTTCGTGAATATTATTCGGACTCGTAATTTCAAAACTGAAATTGATATAAAACATTTGGTTCAGCACATTGATTTTCTCCAGCGGAGTAAGGCTTTCATTCAACTCTAACCAAATATCTCTTTTGAGTTTATTGATATCGTTGTTCACCGTTTTTATATCTAAATCGGGATATGCAAAGCTAGCAATCAACGTAGCGCCTTCTACTAAATCAAATTCATCTTTTTGAACATAGGCTTCAAATGCTTTATACAGCGATTCGTATTGAATGCGATGAATCAATTCTTCTAATCGCTCATGCATGTTTTCGCTAAAGGTATCTGCCCAAGCGCTTTCTAGCTCTGGGATAATCTCTTTGCCATAACTGCTCAGTTTATTAAATACATGTTCGTATACTTCTACATCATTATCATCTAGTAGCGCCAATAAGGCTTCTAACTCTTTTCTATTTGAATGATTTACTTCCATGTATCAATCGCTATTTCTCTTTATTTCTTAGTTGCTGCCTTCTTCTTAGTTGCTGCTGCTTTTTTAGGCGCTGCCTTTTTGCTTGCGGCTTTTTTAGCAGGCGCTTTTTTAGCGGCTGCTTTAGTTGGAGCAGCTGCTGTTCTTTTTTGAAAACGACCTCTACCACCTTTTTTAGGTTGTGCATCTTGCTCTACTATCAAAGCTTGTATCTCTTCAATAGTAAGCTTTTCAGGGTCTTTATCTTTCGGTATTTTATAGTTCTCTTTATCTTTTTTGATATAAGGTCCATATCGACCATTCAAAATATCGATGCCTTCTTTCTCAAATGATTTGATTAGTTTCTTTGCATCTGCTTCTTTTTTATTCACTAATACTTCAATAGCTTGCTCACGAGTCAATTCATATACATCCATGTCTTTGGGAATAGAAGCAAACACTTTATTATGCATCACATAAGGTCCGAAACGACCAATATTAGCCGATAATTCATAGCCTTCATACTCACCAAATTTCTTAGGAAGTTTAAATAAATCTAAAGCTTCTTCTAAAGTAATGGTTTCAATACTTTGATCTTGCTTCATTTTCGCATAACGTGGCTTTGGTCCATCTTCCACTTGCTGACCCATTTGTACCATCGGTCCGTAACGGCCAATACGTGCTAATACCACTTCGCCATTCTCTGGATGATTGCCCAATACACGTTCTTTGTTGGCGCGTTCACTATTCTCAGCCGTATGTTCTACATTCTTATGAAAGGGCACATAAAAATCATCAATCATTTTACTCCATTTGATATCGCCATTCGCAATATCATCAAACTCTTGTTCTACATTGGCAGTAAAACTATAATCCATAATTTGATTGAAATTCTCTTGAAGAAAATCAGTCACCATAATACCTATATCAGAAGGGAATAATTTATTTTTATCAGCCCCAAAAATTTCTTTAGTATCTGTTTGAGTTACTACATCTTTCTTTAATAAAAACTGACGAACCGTACGTTCTTTCCCAGTTTTAATACCTTTTAACGCATAGCCTCTATTCTGAATCGTGCTAATGGTTGGGGCATAAGTAGAAGGTCGACCGATACCCAACTCTTCTAATTTTTTTACGAGTGCAGCTTCGCTGTATCTAGCAGG
>CANHVE010000185.1 GCA_947464015.1 Saprospirales bacterium
AATTCCTTGTTTGCTATTGCCTCTTTTGTAAATATAGTTTTCATTGCTTTGTAGCGATTCGATATAGGCATCTACTTTTTCAGCAATAAACTCGGCAGTAAAATTTTCCGATTTCATCACATCAAACAAATTGGCTAATCGTTTTCTATCATAGTAGATATCACCTGTCCATCTTTTCAGTGGATGAGAGGAATCAAATCCATCAATCAATTTTTGTAGAAGTTCTATTTTTTCTAAATCACTAATGGGCTCAATATCTTTTGTGCTAAAAAGCTCTGCATTCTCTTTGATGATTTGATTACAAAAACTATGGAAGGTATGAATTGGCACTCGGTAAGCATCCGGACCAATAAAGCTCACCAATCGTTCGCGCATGGCTACTGTACCAGCATCGGTATAAGTTAAACATAAAATATTTTCAGGGTTGGTATCTGTTTGTTGTAAAATATAACCTACACGTGAAGCTAATATCTGTGTTTTACCAGTACCTGGTCCTGCTAGTACTAATACGGGTCCATCTATTTGCTGTACAGCCTCCAACTGCTTTGCATTCAGTGTTTCGAGGGCTGTTTTAAAGGCTTTGTTTAAATCGATGCTCATATTCAAAGATAAGAATTTATTCGTTTTTTAATGTTAAGCTACAACTACCATTTAGTAGTATTATAAACAAAAGTATACTAGCTATAGGCAATGTATTTGCCTAGTGTTTTAGGCTTCAATAAAAATATAAAATTGATTATTTTCTACTTTAGTTGGAAATATCTTAAGTCTATATCCTTCATTATTATTGGTACAAGCGCCATTTTTCATATTGAATTTGAAGTTGTGGAAAGGACAAACAATTTCATCTGCTTCGCTACAAGTGCCATTTAATAAGCTTTTTCCTGCATGCGGACATTCCATATTCATCGCATAATACATATTATTTTTCAAAATAATTAAAATAGAGTAGCTTTTGATTGCTACACTAAATTTTTTAATAGCAGGAGAAGAATCACCAGAAATAATATTATTTATTAAGTACCACATATATTCCTTTTAAAGTAATGCTAATGCTTCTTTGGCCATCATACCGCTGAGTGCTACTCCCATACCATTGCAGCTCATAGCTACGACAGTATGTTCATTTATTCGTTGTATGATAGGTAATTTGTTTTCTGTAAATCCCATGATACCAGCCCATTTCATTTGAATTTCTACCTTTTGATCGGGTAGAATCACTTCATGTAAAATGCGAATTAATTCGTTTGTAATCAATTCTGTGTTTTCAAATGCAGCATTTTCTTCCCCTTTAAAATCAAGGTTTCTACCCCCACCAAACAAAATACGATTCTCTATATTTCTAAAATAATAATAACCTTCATCTATATGAAAAACGCCTTTTATTTTTAAATCTGCAATAGGTTCGGTCAATATGATTTGTCCTCTACCTGGCTTTGCAATGGGCTTTTGTAAGAGTTCACTAGCCAATGCATTAGTGGCTACTAAAATTTGTTTCGCTGCTTTAAAAGAAATTATTTCGTTTAAAATGGGATGAAATACATGCACTTGATTTCCTTCTAAGGCTTTGACAGAGGCTCCATTAATGATTTGAATTCCTTTAGCCATTATTTTTTTAATAAAGCTTTTCATCATTCTACCCGAATGAATTTGTCCTTCAAAAGGACTATAAATAAGGCTCTTCACCGCATTGCTTGCAAATCCAAAATCCTTTATTTTTTCATTCACTACACTGAAAACATTGGATTTGAAAATGGGAAATAAATGTTGATTGACTTGATCTAGCTGTTCTAAAACAGGTAGATGATTTTCATAAAGCAATTCATAGCCTCCATGATTTTCGTAACCTAAGGCTTCTATCCCTATTCGTTCTTTCAACAAAGCAATGCCTTGAAATCGTTTTTCAATCAACGACAAAGAAGCATCTAGTCCGTTCATTTCAATATCGGCAGCTATTTCACTCAAACTTCCAAAGCATGCAAAGCCCGCATTTTTAGTAGAAGCGCCCGAGGGAAAAATCCCTCGTTCAAGTATAACAATTCGTGCATTCGGTTCTTTTTCACTTAATTCATAAGCCAAATGAAGGCCCATTAAGCCTGCACCAATGATGATATAATCGTATTGAATAAAACTCGATTGTTCCCAGTATGAAATCATATGTATGCTTGATTATCAAACAAATTTATCCTAAAAAAGCCTATAAAATTCAGAAATAATCAGTTTCCAGAATTTTAGCCTATTTTTGTATATAGAAGAAAAAACGATTAATTATGCCAACAGTATTTTTAGAATTCGAACAACCGATTGCAGACTTATATGCAGAGATTGAAAAATTGAAAGAACTTCAGGAGAAAGGCACTGTAGATATGCAAGATAAGATTGCAGAACTAGAGCAGAAAATCAAAGAAAAACAAAAAGAAATCTATTCCAATTTAACGGTATGGCAACGTGTATTGGTTTCTCGACATACAGAAAGACCTTATACCTTGTTTTATGCCGATCATATTTGCAAAAACTTTTTAGAGTTGCATGGCGATAGAAATGTGCGCGATGATAAGGCCATTGTAGGCGGTTTTGCCGATTTAGATGGAGAGAGCGTGATGATTATCGGGCATCAAAAAGGGATCAATACCAAGATGCGTCAGTACAGAAACTTTGGGATGGCTAATCCAGAAGGATATAGAAAAGCGTTACGTTTAATGCGTTTGGCAGAAAAATTTAATAAACCTATCATCACTTTTGTAGATACACCGGGAGCTTTTCCAGGGATTGAAGCAGAAGATAGAGGACAAGCTGAAGCGATTGCGCGTAATATTTTTGAGATGATTCGATTGAAAGTACCAGTATTGGTATTGATTATAGGTGAAGGGGCGAGTGGTGGTGCTTTGGGTATTGGAGTGGGCGATAAAACCTTGATGCTTGAAAACACTTGGTTTACGGTTATTTCTCCAGAGTCTTGTTCGTCGATATTATGGAGAAGCTGGGAGCATAAAGAAAAAGCAGCTGTGGCTTTACAATTGACACCTGAAGATAATTTGAAGAATGGTATTATCGATAGTATCGTAAAAGAGCCATTGGGTGGAGCACACGCTTATCCTGAAGAGATGGCACAAACGCTTAAGGAAGTGATTAAAAAAGAGTTAGCTGCATTGAAACAGATTGAACCACAACAACGCGTTATCAATAGAATTGAGAAATATTCTAAAATGGGCTTCTTTAAAGAAAGTGCGGTAGGCATTTAAACATTTAAATTGCTATTATGTCTTTATTTCGAAAAATTATACAATGGTTTTTTTATAGAGTACTTCATAGAAATGAAGAACAAATAGATAGAAAAACAAAAGTCTTCAATTTAGATTCGGCTCATACGATTGGAATTATTTATAATGCAAGTGCTGCTGAAAGTACTTCCTTAGTTACTTCTTTTGCTAATAGTATTCGTAGTAAAGACAAAAAAGTATTGATGTTGGGCTATGTCAACGACAAGAAAAGTGAAAGTAGTGAGTTGATGAAACTCTTTAATAAAGCCAGTTTGAACTGGTATAAAATTCCGAAGAATAAAGAAGTAGATGAGTTTTTAGCGAAGGATATCGATATATTAATTTCGGTGCATACCAAAGAAAATTTGCCTTTGCAATATATAGCGGCGCATAGTAAAGCAAAATTCCGAATCGGTCCATTTATCGAAAAATCAAAGATGAGTTATGATTGGATGATTCATTGCGATGCGCAAACGAGTATTGATAATTATTTGAAACAAGTGAGTTTCTATTTAGAAAGTATAAAACATTAAATAAGATGAGTAGTTTTAAAGGAACGGGTGTAGCATTGATTACCCCATTTACAGATAGTTTAGCGGTTGATTTCAAGGCTTTAGAGAAGATGGTGAATCATGTAATCGCCGATGGTAAAGGAGTGGATTATATCGTTGCGCTGGGTACTACAGGCGAAACCGCAACATTGACTGAATCAGAAAAAAAAGAAGTATTCAGTTGTATTCGTGAAGTGAATAATAAGCGTGTGCCTTTGGTAGCAGGCTTTGGCGGAAACGATACGCATAAACTGATTAAAGAAATTGAAGCTTTTGATAGCAAAGGGTATCAAGCTATTTTATCGGCTAGTCCCTATTATAATAAACCCACACAAGAAGGTATATTTCAGCATTATAAAGCGGTATGTGCTAGCACTAAATTGCCGGTGATTATTTATAATGTACCCGGGAGAACGGCGAGTAATATTCAAGCGAAAACTTGTTTGCGAATAGCGAATGAAATTAAAAATGCTATCGCGGTGAAAGAAGCTAGTGGCGATATTATGCAGTGTATGGAAATCGTACAGGCGCGACCAAAAAACTTTTTAGTATTGAGTGGGGAAGATGCATTGACGTTGCCGATGATGTCGTTTGGAATGGAAGGTGTGATATCGGTAGCGGCTAATGTATGGCCGGTGGAATATAGTTCGATGGTGCGTTTATGTATGAAAAAAGATTTTGAGGCAGCGAGTAAAATACATTTCAAATTATTGCAAGGCATACATTTGTTGTTTGCGGAAGGCAATCCTGCTGGAGCTAAAGCCTTTTTAGCGAAAAAGAAAATCATCAAAAATAAATTGCGTTTACCTTTAGTTCCAGTAAGTGAAGAGTTGATGAAGAGAGTAGGGAGTTGGAAATAATTATTTAATCATCCCTTCTCGATAAGGGACATTAAAGAATTGGTCGTAGCGTTTGAAGTATTTGCCAAATACATAATATTGAATCAAGGCATAATCTTTCCCTTCATTCACTAATGCAATAAATTTATCGGAATCGAATTGTACTTTATTGCCCATCGGATCGTACTGTGTTTTTGTTCGTTCAGTAGTAGGCATATTGTAAATAGTTAAGGTATTTACTTTATTGCTCTTATCTGTAATTTTCATGATACAATACGGAACAGTATTTTTAATGGTATCGATATTTGCATACTCATTGATATAATTTTCGGCAAATGTTTTTTCATAATAGGAAATATA